>NZ_JBHYWP010000050.1:0-55402 GCF_042751845.1 Streptomyces sp. NPDC059398
GCCGGGTCCTGCGGAGGATCATTGTCCGCAGGACCCGGCCGCAACTGGGTCGGGGGTGCGTTCGCATGGGCGAGCACGCACGTTTTTCCGCCGAATCCTGAAAGTTTCACCGACTACTCAGAAGTAGTGCTTACGTCCACCGACCGCGCGTCCACTCGCGCCGAGAATCCACAGCAGTGCGCCGACCACGAGGAGAATCCCGCCGACCGTCGACAGCAACGGGACTCCGACAAACAGTCCGATAAGGAGCAGGATGACGCCGAGGATGATCATTATGATTCCGATCTTCAAGTCTCTTCGTGCGCGCAGGATTCCCTGTATCGGACCTGCGGCACGCTTGCCGGTCTACTGCGTAATTCGGACCGGGTGAAATTCCGGCTGACCGCGCTTCCGGCGGTTTCTTGATTCCGTCTTGCACCCACCATGTGCCCCGGACTTCCCTGGGCATGCGCGTGAATCTCATCGACCTCCCGGATTCATGAGCCGGGCACGGGGATGCCCGCATTCGGGGGTCGTGCGCTTCAGGGGCCCGATCAGCAGGCGGCGTCCCGGGAGGTGGCCGCTGAGGCGTACGGGTGGATGGTGAAGACCCGGTCCAGGCCCACGACGCGCAGGACGCGGGCGGTGTTGGCGGGAATCGCGGCCAGGGCGATCTCCGCTCCCTGTTCGATGGCCAGGTTGCGGGCCGCCAGCAGAGCGGTGATGCCGCTGGAGTCGCAGAACTCCAGGCCGGCCAGATCCAGGACCAGCACCTGACCCGCGTCCAGCGTGAGGTCGTCCAGGAGCGTGCGGAGCTCGGATGCCGTCACGTGGTCGAGGTCACCGGCGATCTCCAGTACGGGTCCGGTGGCGGCGTCGCGGGAGGTGATCGTCAGCGGGGCCATCTCAGGTTTCACTCACGGGAACGGGAACGGGAACGGGAACGGGAACGGGAGCGGAGGCCGGAGGCGGGGCGGGTACGCCGAGCGCCAGCAGCGCGGTGTCGTCGTCGAGTCCGTCGCCGAACCCGGCGATCAGTGCGGTCAGGGCGGCGATCAGGGCCTGGGGCCCGGCGGGCGGCCGGCCGGCGGTGAAGGCGCGCAGGGCGTCGTCGCCGTACAGCTCGCGCTCGGGCCCGGTACGGGCTTCGGTAAGGCCGTCGGTATAGAGGAGCAGGGTGTCGCCGGGCAGCAACTGGGTGCGGGCGGCGCTGAACTCGGCCTGGGGAAGGATGCCGATGAGCATCCCGCCCGGGGTGGGGAGGTAGTCGGCGGTACCGTCCGCGCGCTGGATCAGTGCCGAGGGGTGTCCGCCGGAGGCCAGGTGTACGCCGACACCGTCGCTGCCGGGTTCCAGGACACCGAATATGGCCGTGCAGTAGCGGGGGTCGCCGCTGGTGTACCGCTCGTGCAGCACCGTGTTCAGGGTGGTCAGCACCGTGACGGGGTCGGGATCGTGCAGGGCGGCGGTGCGCAGGGTGTAGCGGGTCAGCGAGGTGACGGCGGCGGCTCGTGGGCCCTTGCCGCACACGTCGCCGAGGAAGAACGCCCATCGGTTCGCGCCCAGCGGGAACAGGTCGTAGAAGTCTCCGCCCAGCAGGTCGGGGGAGGCCGTGTGGTAGTACGAGTCGGCCTCCAGGCCCGGAATCGCGGGCAGTTCGGCGGGCAGCAGATTCTGCTGGAGGACGGCGAGGGCCTCCTGGAGCCGTTCGCGGTCGGCCTCGGCCTGCCGGCGTGCCTCCTCCGCCGCCTTGCGGCCGCGCAGCAGCTCGGCCTCGTAGGCACGGCGGTCACGGGCGTCGAAGACCGAAGTGCGGATGAGCAGCGGCTCGCCGTCCGCACTCACCTTCACCTTCGACGTGACCAGCACCGGCATGCGCTCTCCGCCGGCCCTGAGGTCCAGGGCGATACCGCTGGCCTCGCCCTTCATCTGCAGCAGCGGCGCGAAGTGGGTCTCGTGGTAGAGCCTGCCTCCCACGGTGAGCAGATCGGTGAACCGCTTTCGCCCGACCACCTGGGACCGCTCCAGGCCCAGCCAGTCCAGCAGAGTCTCGTTGATCTTCGCGATGGTGCCGTCCATCAGCGTCGACAGATAGCCGCACGGCGCCTGCTCGTACAGCTCCTCGGCGCTGTCCTCAAGGAGTGAGGTGAACGCCGCGTCCATGGCGGCCTTCCCCCGCTCCTGGCCGGGCTCGGGTGCCTGATCCGTGCGGCACATCACCGGCCTGCTCCGGTGAAGTCGATCACCGCTGCGGCGGTGGCCTGCGGTGCGCTGAGCTGCGGGCAGTGCCCCGTCGCCTCCAGAGTGACCAGCCGGCTGCCGGGGATCGCGGCGTGGACATAGGCGCCGACCTCGCGGGGTGCGATCACGTCCTGCGCGCACTCCAGCACGAGCGTCGGTACGGCCACGGTGCCGAGGTCCTCCCGGCTGTCGGACAGGAACGTCGTGCGGGCGAAGACCCGGGCCATGTCCGGGTCGGTCGCGCAGAAGGAGGCCGTCAGCTCCTCGCCGAGCTCCGGGCGGTCCGCGTTGCCCATGATGACCGGGGCCATCGCCGCCGACCAGCCCAGATAGTTCGAGTCCAGGGACTCCAGCAGCTCATCGATGTCGTCGGCGCTGAACCCGCCCCGGTACCCGTCCTCGTCGATGTACCGGGGTGACGGAGCCACCATGACCATGCGGGAGAAGCGTTCCGGCGCCCTGGCCGCCGCGAGCACCCCGACCATGGCGCTGACCGAGTGCCCCATGAAGATCACGTCCCGCAGATCCAGCTCCTCGCAGACATCCAGCACATCGCTGGCGTACCCCTCCAGCGAGCTGTAGCGCCGCTCGTTCCAGGCCGACACGTCCGAACGGCCGGATCCCACATAGTCGAAGAGAACCACCCGGAAGTGTGCGGACAGCGCCGGGACCACCAGGCGCCACATGTTCTGATCACATCCGAACCCGTGCGCCAGCAGAAGCACGGGCCCGTCCGTACGGCCCGTGACAGCGACGTTGTTCCGGCTGCGGATATCCATGTCCGGCAGTCTCCCACCACCCTCCGCCGAGCGGAGAGGGCGTCCGGCGCCCGGCCGGAGCGCCCACGGCTCCCTGTGGCTCTCGCGGGTGGCCGAATGCGGTGCGATTGGTCTACGCCTTCGGGGGCACGAGGACGGTGACACCCCATAAATCGAGAGGGACTTCTGTGTTGATCGCGCACCCCATGGTCCTGCGGAACCTCGTCGACCGGTACGAGGCGCTCCAGCTTCTTCCGTCCGAGCGGCGCACACCGCAGACGGAGCAGGAGAGGGAGGACGTGTCCTACACGCTGTGCGTGACCACCGGCACCCGCACCGTCGAGGACGCGCTCGTGGCCGCGGAGCAGCAGTTGCGCGCCTCGTCGGCCGACCCGGCTGCCACTGCCCCGGACGTACGGCTCACGGCCTGACGCCGACCGACGCGGTCCACGCGGGCGTCGGCTGACGCCTCCCGGTGGCGGGTGGCGCCGACGAGGCCGGTGACCCAGTGGACGGGAAGGCGGCTCAGCGGGTGGGAGGGAAGGCGGCTCAGCGGGCGGGAACCGGCTCGGACGACGGCTGCCACTCCCGCCCGATCAGCCCGAAGACCCATGAGTCGGAGACCTCGCCGTTCACCACACAGTCTTCCCGCAGCGTCCCTTCCCGCACGAAGCCGAGCTTCTCCAGCACGCGGGCGGAGGCCACGTTGCGTGTATCGGTCTCGGCCTGGACGCGATTGAGGTCCAGTGTGCCGAATGCCCACCGCAGCAGAGCCCGCGCGGTTTCGGTCGCGTAGCCGTGTCCCCACGCCGCGGCGTCGAAGCAGTAGCCGAGTGACGCGCTGCGGTACTCCGGATTCCATCTGCTCAGGCCGCACCAGCCGATGAACGCTCCGTCGGAGACACGATCGACGGCCAGCCGCGCCCCGGTGCCCTCCTGCGCCATCTGCCGGCAGGCCGTGATGAACCTCTCGGCGCGCACGCTTTCGGTCCACGGTGGCGCGTCCCAGTAGCGCAGCACGTGGGCGTTGCTGTGCAGGGCGAAGAGGCCGTCCGCATCCGTGTCCTCGAAGGGGCGCAGCCGAAGGCGGGCGGTGTGCAACAAGGGGGTGGGCAGCAGTGTGTTCATGTTTCCCCGGTGATCGGCGACCGGTCAATCAGACATCCGATGCGGGCCACTCGCAACGGGCTTTCCCGGCGGGCCCGCAGACGTGTCCGCTCAGCCGACGTGTCCACTGACCGGCGCGGTACCGCACCCCTCAGCAGGTGTACGAGTACCAGGGTCGCCGCCCCTGGCCGGTTCGGCCGTAAAGCTCCTCTGGCCAGGCGCTTTACGGCGTGGGTGCCAGATCTCGTCATCCTGTCTGCCAGAACATCACGCCGGATCCGCTCGCTCGGGCGCCACGGGAGCCAAATCGAGTAGGACGCATTCTGTCGAAGTAGACTTAGACACATTCCGTTGCCCACAGCACGTAGGAGCGTGAGTGGTGAAAAGCCTGCCGTCCAAGCCGGACGACGTGGTCGACCGCGACCGGGAGTGGGGTCTGCTCGCGGAGTTCCTTACGGATCCGGACCCGGCGATGCGGCTCGGCATCGTGTCGGGGCGGCGAAGGCACGGGAAGTCGTACCTTCTGCAGGCCCTTTCCGAGCAGGTCGGCGGCCTCTACGTCACAGCGGTCCGGGAGGAGGGGCGGCTGCCCGCGATCCAGCGGTTCAGTGACGCTGTCGCCGTCCACGCCGGCCTCCGGCCTGGGAGCCTGCGTCTGACCGACTGGCGTGACGTCCTGTCCAATGCCCTTGATGTGACCGCCCGTTCGGCCCGCCCGCTCCTGGTGATCGACGAGTTGCCGTACCTGCTTCAGCACTCGCCTGAAGTCCCGGGGCTACTGCAGCAGCTCTACGACGAACGTCAGCGGGGTGCCCGTTCCGGTGCCGGGCCGGGGCCGAGGCTGATCCTGTGCGGCTCCGCGATGAGTGTCATGCACGAATTGCTCTCGGGTACCAAGCCGCTGCGGGGGCGTGCGGTGGTCGATCTGCGGCTGGGTGCCTTCAACTACCGTGACAGCCGGACCTTCTGGCAGATCGCCGATCCGCTGACCGCGCTGAAGGTGCACGCCGTCCTGGGCGGAGCCCCGGGCTACCGACCGGTGGCTGCCCGGCCGCACCCGGACGACGGCTTCGACACCTGGCTCACCCGGACGCTGCTCGACCCGGGGCGAGCGGTGTACTCGCGTACCGAAACCGAGTACCTGCTGCGCGAGGACCCCAGGATCACGCAGCACACGCTGTACTACGACATCCTCACCGCGATCGCGCAGGGCGCCTCCACCCCCAGCAAGATCGGTGCCGCCCTGGAACGTCCGCGCAATGCCGTCGCCCACCCGCTCGGAGTGCTGGAATCCACTGGCTACATCCGGCGGGATCAGGACATCCTCCGCTCCCGGCACCCCGTCATCACGCTCGCCGACCCCGTGATCCGCTTCAATCAGCTCATCACTCTCCCGCAAGCCGCCGCAGTGGAGCAGGGGTTCGCCGAGCAAGTGTGGCGGCAGGCCGCTCCGACCTTCAACTCCAAGATCCTTGGACCGCACTTCGAGGATCTGGCCCGCGACTTCACCCGCCGCTACGCCCACACTCTGTTGCCTGACGGAGTGCCTGGCCCAGTCGGCACCACCGAGGTTGCCGACCAGGCTGCCCGGACCAAGCACGAGGTCGATGTCATCGCCCTGGCCGCTGGTGAGCGCCCGCAGGCTCCTCGCGCAAGGATCGCGCTGCTGGGCGAGGCCAAGGCGACGGCTGCCCGCCGCGGGACCGGCGATCTGGAGCGCTTGGAGCGTATCCGTGCTCTGCTTGCCGACCAGGGGTACGACACCGCTGCCACCACTCTGGCCCTGTACTCCCTGCACGGGTTCTACCCCGACCTGATCGATCTGGCAGATCGTCGTGATGACCTCCTTCTGGTCGATCTGGCCGCCCTCTACGGTGACTGAAACCAAGAGAGCGGCCGGTCTCCGCGGGAGGGGGGCAAGGATCACCGCAGCAGCCGGTAGGGAGGTACGCCCTGGTGGCTCGGGCGGCGTGCCCGGGGCGGGCGGGGCCTCTTCCGTACGTTGAGGGGCCGACGCGGTGCGCGCGTCGCTTCGAGCGACGCGTTGGTCATGCGGAAACCCTGTGTGCCGCGTATCGCAGGCGGAGCCAGGAGCGACGGGGCGACGACCGGGGCCGCCACCCCCCACAGGAGAGGCCCCGGTCGCCGTCCGCGGGAGCCGCGGTACGGCCCCGTATCTCTCTCAGCGCCGGGCGTGCGTTTTCTGTCACACCGCGCAGAGTCAGCGCGTTGTCGCAGGTCGTACAAGACATGGACGCGGGCGGGCGCAGGCCGTAGCGTGACGGACTGCGCACAGTGGCGCGGCAGTGGCGACCAGTTGCACAGCGGGGGTGCGGTGCGGCGGGACAGGTTAGGGAAGTGCTGGGGGACGACGCGGAGCTGACCACCGCGGTGCTCGCGGCGCAGGACGGAGACGAGGACGCCTTCCGGACTGTGTACCGCGCGGTGCACCCGCGACTGCTCGGGTATGTGCGGACGCTGGTCGGCGATCCGGACGCCGAGGACGTCACGTCCGAGGCGTGGCTGCAGATCGCCCGCGATCTCCAGCGGTTCAGCGGCGACGCGGACCGGTTCCGCGGCTGGGCGGCCCGGATCGCCCGTAACCGTGCGCTCGACCACATACGGATGCGGGGCAGGCGCCCCGCGGGCGGCGGCGACGAGTCCGAACTGGCCGCGGAGCCGGGCGAATCGGACACCGCGGGAGAAGCCATCGAGGCTCTGGCCACCGGCCGCACGATGCGGCTCATCGCCCAGCTCCCGCAGGACCAGGCCGAAGCGGTGGTGCTGCGGGTCGTCGTCGGGCTCGACGCGAAGAGCGCGGCCAGGACGCTCGGCAAGCGGCCCGGTGCGGTACGGACCGCGGCGCACCGGGGGCTGAAAAGACTCGCCGAACTGCTCGGCCCCGAAGCGGGTCCGCACGGACTCGACGCCGTCCCGTCGCAGCGCTCGCGCGAGGGGGCGGAAGCCGCGGTCGGTGTGACGCATTCGCGTCCCTCGACGCAGAAGGACATGTGATGGCCGACGAGCAGTGCGAATGGCTTGACAAGGACACCGCGGACCGGTTGCTGAGCGGTGGGCCTGTCGGTGCCGTCGACGGTCACGCGAGGGCGCAGGCTGCCCGGCTGCGCGCCGCGCTGGACGGTGCCGTCCCCTCGGCCGGCTGGTCCGATGACAGTGAACTGCCCGGCGAGAAAGCGGCGTTGGAGGCATTCCGGCTGGCCAGGGACGGCAGCGACGCCGAGCCTCTCGTGGCGGCGCTCGGTACGGAGGGGACGGCCCCGGGTGCGGAGCGGCGGGTGTTCGGTACGGGCCCTTCGGTGCGTGGTACGGGCCGGTCGGTGTTCGGTACGCGTCGGGCGGTGTTCGGTACGCGTCGGTCGGTGTTCGGTACGCGTCGGGCGGTGCGCGGTACGGAGGGGACGCCCGGCGCCGGACGGTGGGGGCGGCCGGTGCGGTTCAGCGTCGCCGCCGTGGTGGCGGGCTGTGCGCTGAGCGGGGTGGCGGTCGCCGCGGGCGCCGGCATGCTGCCCTCGCCCTTCGGCAGCAGCGAACCGATGCCCGCCTCGTCCGTGTCGTCCGCCGCGACGCCGCGTCCGCTCGCCTCCGGATCCCCCTCCGGTACGCCCGGCAGCGCCTCGCCGGGACCGGACGGCCGTACCCCCGCCGATGTGACGCCCGGCCCCGGCGCGCGCAGTCCGCGGATGTCGCCCCCGGCGAGCGAGGCCGGCGGCGACGTCGGCGACCGCGACAGCGACCGGGGGCGGAGCAGCGGGGAGGGCGGCGCGGACCGGCAGCCGACAGCGGGCGCGGGGGCCGGTGCCGGGAGCCAGGACAGGCCGACGCCGTCCGGCCACGATCGCCGCTCGGCCGCCGATGTGCTCCGCAAGGTGACCGCCGCCTGCCGTGACTACCGCGCGGGCCGGATCGTCGGTGAGCGCAGACGGAGTCTGGAGGCGAAGGCCGGAGGCGCGGAGAACATCGAGAAGTTCTGCGGCCGGGTGCTGGGCAGCAGCGGCTCCGACGGCAACCACCGCATCTCCTTCGTACCCTCGTCCCCTCTTCGCCCGGCTTCCCCCGCCGGACCCTCGCCCTCGCGGTCGGCCGGTGCCTCGCCTTCGCCGTCGCTCAACTCGCCCGCGTCGCCGTCACCGGACGCGGGGAACGGCGCCGCGACAGGTGTGGACGGCTGAGATGTCCGCCCGGATCCGGCCTCGTCCGGTGGCTGCGGCGTGGGTGTGACACTTTCCGGGGGCCCGGCGCAGTAGAGAGTGAGCCGACTGGTCATCGGCCGCGCGTGAGCCGGGGTTCCCCCCGTACCTTCGGCTCCGCGCACCGGCGCGGGTGGGTTACGTTCCCCCGGACCCACCCGCGCCCCCTTCACTTCACCCTCCCGTGGCTCTCTCCGGGGGACACCGCGTAGCCTCCGGACTCGGTCCCGGGCCGCCCCCGCGTGCTGAGGTCCGGGCACTGAGGTCTGGGCGCCGAGGTCTGGGCGCCGAGGGCGGGGTGCCCAGGGTCACCCCCTGAGTGTCGTACCCGCGTGCGAGACTCGGTCCATGCTCGGTGTCACGGATCTCCCGACCTATCTCGCCGGCCTGGTGCTGATCGTTCTGCTGCCGGGCCCCAATTCGCTGTACGTGCTCTCGGTCGCCGCCCGGCGCGGCGTACGCACCGGATACAAGGCGGCCGCCGGGGTGTTCTGCGGGGACACCGTGCTGATGACGCTCTCCGCCGCGGGGGTCGCCTCGCTGCTCCAGGCCAACCCGCTGCTGTTCGGCCTGGTGAAGTACGCGGGAGCCGGCTATCTCACCTATCTGGCGTTCGGCATGGTCCGCACCGCCCGGGCGCTCTGGCGTGACCGCAGTGACCGCAGTGACCGCAGTGACGGGGGCGAGCGTGGCGACCGGACCGCGGAGAGCACCGGCGGGGCGGCGGGCGGTGCGGTCGGCGGGGCCGCCGGAGAGCCGGCGTCGCCGCCGGAGCGGCCCTACCGACGGGCCCTGGTGGTCAGCCTGTTCAACCCGAAGGCGATCCTCTTCTTCATCTCGTTCTTCGTGCAGTTCGTCGACCCGCACTACGCCTACCCGGCGCTCTCCTTCGTGGTGCTCGGCGCGATGGCGCAGCTGCTGAGCTTCCTCTATCTCACCCTGCTGATATTCGGCGGCACCCGCCTCGCTGCCGCCTTCCGCCGCCGCAGGCGCCTCTCGGCCGGGGTGACGACAGCGGCGGGTGCGCTCTTCCTGGGCTTCGCGGTGAAGCTCTCGCTCAGCAGCGTGTGAGGTAGCCGGCCAGCCCGGTGGCGTCGTCGCCCGCCCAGCCGATGTACCCGTCCGGCCTGACGAGGAACAGCCCCTTGCCGTACGGCTCATAGGCGTCGAGCCGGTGGACGTGCACCGTACCGGCGTCCAGGGGCGGCAGTTCGGCGTCGGTGCCCACCACGAGCAGGGTGAAGTGCGGGCCCCGGAAGGCGTCGAAGAGCCGCCCGCCGTCCGGCCGCCCGCTGTCCAGCGGTCCGCCGTCCAGCGGTCCGTCGGGTGCGCGGTCGCCCGACTCCAGTGCGCCCGCCGCCCCTTCGGAGAGCGGCCCGCCGCGGTAGCCGATGCCCAGCTGCTGGGTGGCGGCGCCGCGCCGCTGCTCGCCGCGGTGGACCCGGGTGGAGAGGTTCAGCATCTCGGCCGCGTTGGGCCGCCGCTCCTCCTCGTACGAGTCGAGCAGCGCGGCGGGCGCTCCGCCGCGCAGCACCCGGCCGAGCTTCCACCCCAGGTTGTAGGCGTCCTGGATGCTGGTGTTGAGCCCCTGCCCGCCGGCCGGTGAGTGGACATGGGCGGCGTCGCCCGCCAGGAAGATCCGGCCGTCGCGGAACCGGTCGGCGAGGGCCGCGCGCGGGCGGAAGTCCGAGGCCCAGAGCACCTCGGTGACATCGGCCGCTTCGAGATGCGTGCGGGCGGCGATCAGGGCGCGTACGGCGTCGGGGGAGAGATCGGGGCGCTCCCCGTCGGGGAAGCGCGCGGCCAGCTGGAAGTCCTGGCTGCCGGGCAGCGGACAGAGCACCAGGAATCCCTCGTCGACCGGGAAGACATGCCAGTTCAGCCGGTCCAGGGCCGGGATGCGCACATCGGCGACCAGCATGGACGAGGGGTCGACGGACTCACCGGTCATGGTGATGGAGAGCGCGGCGCGGACCGTGCTGCGGCCCCCGTCGGCCGCGACCGCGTACGCCGCGCGGACGGTGGCCCCGGTGGAGAGCGTCGCGGTGACCCCGGACGCGTCCTGGGTGAGGGAGGTCAGTGCGGTGTCGAACGAGACTCCGCCGCCCAGTTCGGTCAGCCGCTCGTACAGGATCTCCTGGGTGCGCCACTGCGGGAGGATGCGCGGCAGTCCCGCGTACGGCGCCGCCGGGGTGGACTCGACCGGGTCGACCATGAGGTGCTCGCCCTGCCGCTCCCCGTCCTTCCAGATCATCTGGACCGGGATGGGCCCGCTCGCCGCGAGCACCGCGTCGATCACCCCGAGGTCGTCGAAGACCTCAAGCGTGCGGGGCTGGAGGCCCTTGCCGCGTGAGCCGCGGAAGAGCCGGTCCGTCTTCTCGACCACGACCGTGCGCACTCCGCGCCTGGCCAGATCGGTGGCCAGCGCGAGCCCGGTGGGGCCCGCGCCGACGATCAGCACATCGGTCTCCCGCACGCCGCTGGTCTCCATCACACCGCCAACTTCCTTAACGCTGTTAAGTTCCATGGTTCCGAGCCTGCCCTTAACGCTGTTAAATTGTCAAGGTGGGTACAACGAAGATCGACCGGGCGCGCGTCGCGGAGACCGCGCTGCGGCTGTTGAACGAGGTCGGGCTCGACGGGCTGTCGCTGCGCGCCATCGCCAGGGAGCTGGACGTCAAGGCGCCCGCGCTCTACTGGCACTTCAAGGACAAGCAGTCGCTGCTGGACGAGATGGCGACGCTGATGTACGGGCGGATGCTCGCCGGTCACCTGCCGGACGGCGGCGGTGAACAGGGCCGCCGGAGCTGGCAGGAGGAGCTGGTCGCCCAGCAACGGGCCCTGCGCGCCATGCTGTTGCGCCACCGCGACGGCGCCAGGGTCTACAGCGGCGCGCGGTTCACCGGTACCGACCACGCGGAATCGCTGGAACGGCATCTGGGCGGGATGACCTCACGCGGGTTCGAGCTGACGCAGGCGGTCCAGGCGGGCACCACCGCGTACGCGTACACGGTGGGGTTCGTCATCGAGGAGCAGGGCGTCCAGCCCATGCCGGGCGAACGCCGCGAGGGGTACGAGATCGAGGAGCGCGCCCGGCGGTTCGCCGACTACCCGCTCACGGCGGCGGCGGGCTGGGAGATCTTCACCGACTACGACCGGCGCTTCGACGAGGGGCTGCGGCTGATCGTCGCGGGGATCGAGGCGGTGTACGGGCCGCGCGGCGGATGAAGCGGAAGGGACCGGCCGCGAGGCGGAAGGGTCGGCCGCGAGGCGGAAGGGGCCGGCCGCGCCGGTCCGGCTGGCCCGAACCGGCCCGGCTGGCCCGAACCGGTCCGGCCAGACCGCATCGGTCCGGGATGATTCAGGCTGGTTCTGGCTGTTTCTGACTGGTTCTGGCTGGTTCGGCCCCATCCAGGCCGGCCCCATCCAGGCCGGCCCCATCCAGGCCGGCCCCCTCCAGGCCGGTCCCGGCCCGTCCGGGCCGCGCCTCCTGTTCCTCCCGGTCAACGCGTCCGCCCTGCCCGTGCGGGCGTGGGTCACCGTTCCGTACCCGCCGGCCTCCGGTCACGCGATCGACGGGTCCGACTCCTCGTTCACCGTCCAGGCAGGGCCGGTCGGGAGGGCCTGGCTCGCCACTCCGACCCCCTTCAGTGCGGACATGGCGACCGCGACCGCGGCCAGCGCGCAGAGGAGCCAGTCGAGCGCGGTCGGCAGATTCTCCTGGCCCCAGTAGAGAACGGGGGAGGCCAGCAGCGCGGCGAGCAGGGCGCCGCCGAGGATCGGACCGTGCACGGGCGCGGAGAACTTGGCGGTGCGGGGCACCCGCCGGACGGTGCGGGACCGGCGCCGGCCGCCGGAACGCAGCGGCTCGGTGCCGCTCAGATAGCGGCGTGCCTCATCCGGGTCCGAGAGCCCCAGGAACACCTCGCCGCTGTCGGCGACGAAGGCGGCAGGCAGTTCCGCCTCGATCAGCTTCCACCGCAGCGGCCAGCAGATCCATCCCTCCTGGCCCGCGAAGCGCGCCGCCGCCCGGCCCACATCGCCGGGAGGACCGGACAGCCTGATCTCGTGGTCACCGTCCCGGAGCACGAGCCAGTGGAACTGCGTGACGTCCTGCTCGCCCGGCTTGTCGCCCCGCTCCAGGAACCGCATCCGGACGGGCTCTCCCGCCACGACGCGCGCGGCGTGCAGTTCACCCCCGGCGGCATCGGCGGCCAGCACCCGCAACTTGCTGTGCGCCTCGGCCTCGCTCGCCTGCCGACGGGCGAAGAGCAGCGCTTTCAGTGTCGCCAGGATGACCAGGAGCATCACGATCCCGCCGAGCACGCCGCCGGAATCGGCGACCAGCCGGGCGAGCGACACCGGGGTCAGCAGGAGGACGACCGCCCCGATCGTACGGCCCCTGTCACGGGCCGGAAGCGGGAGCCTGCCCGGCAACGGGGGTATCGGGGAAGGCTGTTGCGCCGCAGAGGGCGATGCGAAGGGCGCCGCGGTGAGGCGGGGTGCCACGCGGCAGGCAAGTGCCCATCCTCCGGCGGCGACAGCGGCCGCCCCGAGCGCCGACAGGATGTCCCAGCGCGGGGCGGGCGCGTCGAAACGTACGAAGACCAGAGCCAGGGCCAGAGCCGCGCAGGCCAGGGCCGTGCTGCCGAGAGCACGGGTGATCAGGGTGGAGCGTCGCATGGGTGTCCTCACCGGGGCGGGGGAGCCGGGGTGGGGACCGTCTCGCGGAACGCGCCTCCGTACGGACCGGCGGCTTCCACGGTGGAACGTGGGGCGGCACACGTGCGCCGGGCCGAACAAGGCGTATCAGTTTCACCTGTGTTCCCGGATAAGTAAAGGCGCGTCTCCGGCCACCCGAGCAGCGTGCCGGTCCGCGCCCCGACAGACCGGCCGGGGTGCCCAACCAGCCTGTCGGAGAGCGCTGTTGACGGAGCGTTCGCCGTACGGCGCCCCGGGCCTCGCCGACCCGTCACCGGCTCCCGGACACCCCGGCCCTTCCGGACAGGGCGCCGCGCAGCAGAGGCGTCAGCCTGTTCTCGACGCAGCGGTTGAGCAGCTGGGCGAGGCCGAGCATCAGCACGACGGTCAGTACGAGCGTCCCGTACGAGGGGATGCCGAGCTTCCGGTGGAGCACCGCCACCACCACCCAGCCCAGATGCTCATGGACCAGATAGAACGGATACGTCAGCGCTCCGGCGACCGTCAGCCAGCGCCAGTCGGCCCAGCGGAAGAGGCCGAGTGCCACCGCGCCCACCAGGACGAAGCCCAGCGTGACCACGGCGATGATCACCGAGGTGTGCCGGTAGGAGAAGAACGCCGGATCGGCCCGGTGCCACAGGCCGGTGACCGCGTAGTGCTGCCCGATCGCCCAGCTGACCCCGACCACACCCCAGGCGGTGGCGTCGCGCCGGTCGCGGTGCAGGAGGTAGAGACCGATCCCGCCGACAAAGAACGGCGCGTACTCCGGCATCAGCACCATGCTCAGCATCGGCTGGTGCACCGCGTCGGTGATCGCGGCGGCCAGCGTCCAGACCCCGCAGAAGACCAGTACACGCTGCCGGTTGGCGCCGGGCAGGACCACACAGAGGGCGAAGAGCGCGTAGAAGCGCAACTCGGCCCAGAGGGTCCAGCACACGCCGAGGACCCGGTCGGCGCCGATCGGCTGCTGGAGCATGGTGAGGTTCACCAGCGCGTCGCTGGGCGAGACCGTCCGGTACGCGACCCAGGGCAGCGCGAACGTCACCGTGACGATCACGATGGCCGCCCAGTACGCCGGGTAGAGGCGGGAGACCCGGGACGCGAAGAAGGAGCGCAGCGGCCGGCCCCAGCCGCTCATACAGATCACGAAACCGCTGATGACGAAGAAGATCTGCACACCGAGGCAGCCGTAGGCGAACCACTCGGAGAGCGTCGGGAACTGGTGGCGGGCCGACCCGCCCCAGGCCGCGCTGATGTCGCCGCCCCGGCCGCCGTAGTGGTACGCGGCGACCATCAGGGCGGCGACCAGCCGCAGCCCGTCGAGCGCACGCAGCCGGCCGCCTGTGCGTGCCGGGCCGCCCGTATGCGCCGCGCCCCTCGCGCGTACGGGCCGTCCCGCCCCCGTACGCGCGTCGGATATCGGCAGCGGCGGTGCGTCGGCCGCCTCGGACCCGCCCGAGCCGCCCGGGGCGCCCGAGCCGCCCGGGACAGACGGGGCGCCCGGGACGGACGGGGTGAGCGGGGCAGCCGGGGCAGAAGAGACGGCCGGCGGGACAGGAGAGACGGCCGGCGGGGCCGGTGCGGTGGCCCGTGGGGTAACCCCTGGGGCGGTCATCCCAGGGCAACTCTCTTGAGGGTGCGGGCCCGCCGGGCCACCCGCCGTACCGTCGCGTTGCGCGGGATGAAGGCGAGCTGCGCGGGCAGCGCACCCGGCAGCCCCAGCACGGTCAGCCGTCGGCGCTTGAAGTAGCGCCAGGTGTGGGCGTCCAGACGGCGGGTCAGGTATGCCTCGGCCGCCGGGCGCAGATCGGCTCGCAGCTGCGGCTGCATCGCGAAGCCCACGGCGGCGACGAGCCCCGGCAGATCATCGGCGGGCGCGCTCCCGGCACCCTCCAGATCCGGCAGCAGCGCGTCTACGAGGGTGACCGGGACGCGGTTGCTGTTCTGGTACGGGGCGAGCCGGTCGAGCAGCAGCTCCGTACCGGTGCGGGCGACCGGGATCCCGTAGAAGGCGTGCGCCGTCAGCAGCGCGGTCGAGAAGCAGCCGACCACCAGCGCGGGGCGCATCCGCTCGTACAGCGTCTCGGCGAGCAACGGCTTCTCCACCACGGTCAGTTCGGCGCCCAGCGCCTCCGCCTCCCGTTCCAGCAGCCGCGACCAGCGGGCCGGGGCCGTCGGGTGCGGCTTGAACACGACCGTGCGGTGGCCGAGCGCGACCGCACCCCGCAGCATCCGCACATGCAGCTCCTCCTCTTCCTGCGGGGTGAGGATCTCCAGCGCCGAGAGGTACTGGCCGAGCAGCAGCGCCGGGGGCTCCGCACACGCGGGCAGCCCGTCCGCCGACGCGGCCACCTCGCCCAGCACCCGCCGGAAGGCGGCATCCGGCACCACCTCCGGCACGGCCCCGAACTCGGCGAGCAGCAGCGGCTTCAGCCCCGGCACCAGATCCAGATGGAGCAGCCGCCGGATCCGGGTGCCGACCAGCGGATCGATCTTGTTGCGGGTCGGGCCGTACGACATCAGCCCGTCGGCGTACACCGTGACCGGCGCGTCCTGGAAGAGCAGCGCGAGCGCCTGCGCCGGGTTGACCTGCACGGACTCGACCGCCAGCTCGATCAGGTCGTCACCGAGATCCCAGAGCAGCCGCAACTGCCGCTCCCACAGCGGGATGTCGTCGGTGCGCGGCGACCAGCCGCCCGGGTGCAGCGGGGCGATGGTGTCGTTCCACGAGAGCACTCCGTCGAACCGGTCGCGCAGCGGTGCGAAGCCCGGCATCGCGTCCAGCGCCGGGGTGGTCTCCGGGATCGCCGCGTTGTTGCTGACCAGCAGCAGCCGCCGGTCGGCCGCCCCGAAGCAGCCGCTGTCGATCGCGGCGGCCAGCGTGGCGGCCCCGTACAGCGTGGAGGCGTAGAAGATCTGCGTCGTACGGGGTGCGCTCGACGCAGTGGATGCGGCGGGCGTGAGGGGCGCAAGGGCGTCGGGGGCGGGCGGCGGTGTCACGCTGCGGCCTCCGTCGTCAGCGGGGCCGGGCGGCGGCGCAACCGCCGCAGCCGCGATGCGCGCGGGGTGTCCATCGAGTCGAGCGCGTCGCTCAGCAGATCCTGCGGCATCCGTTTCAGCGCGGCCGCGCTGAGCGTCCGCAATTTACGTGCCACGGCAGGTTCGAACCTTTCGATGGAGCCCAGATGGTGCGAAATGATCGCGCAATAGGTGCGCACGGCCTTGGGCAGAAGAAGATCGGCTTCCGGGTCTTTCGATGTCTCATCGATAACCTGGTCGAATGCGCGGATGAAATCGAGCTGGCGTACATCGCCGATCTGTGTGAGGGACGAGGCGACACCACGCCGGTAGAAAATTCCGAGCAGGCCGAGCACGGCGAAGGAATCCGCTTCCCTGTGCAGCCGCCAGATCCACGGGCGGTCCTCCGCGGTGCGCAGCCCATGGGTGAAGTGCAGCAGCCCCCGGTCCAGCAGTCTGCGGTGGTACATACCGGCCCAGGCGTACGCGTAGTCGACAGGTGTGGAGCGGTCGGCGGGCAGGATCACCTCACGCGGACGGATCACCTGGCCCCTTCTGCCGTACGGGACCCGGTGGACCGTACGGGTGCTGCCGGTGCACTGCACATGGTCGGTACGGACGAAGTCGCAGCCCAGGGCCTCCATGCCGGCGAGCAGCCGCTCGTAGTGGCCGGGGGCGAGCCAGTCGTCGCCGTCGAGGAAGGTGAGGTATTCGCCGTTCGCCGCTTCGAGCCCGGTGTTGCGGGCGGTGGCGAGTCCTCCGTTCTCCCGGTGTCTCAGCAGGACGGCCCCGGGAAGCTCGCGCGCCGCACGTTCGAGGATCTCCGGAGTCCCGTCCGTCGAACAGTCGTCGACGAGCAGGAACTCGAAGTCGTCGCGTGCGTTCGCGCGCAGGCTTCTGAGGGTGTCGGGGGCGTATGTCTGCACGTTGTAGAACGGCACGATGACGGAGAGCTTGACCACCTGCGCGACGCTAAAAGGCTCCCCGGCATTCGCCCTGAAGGGCGGTGGGATGGCAGGTGAACTGAGTATGGCGGAATGGTGAACCGGTCGGCCCCGCGTACCGCTTCTCTCTTCGTCGGCCCGCTGTTAACCCTTTGTTGCGGCTGAGTTGGGCCGCCGAACGGAATGCCTTTCTACCTTCGTCGGTGTGCCAGCAAGTACCAGCGATGTTCTCCGCGTAGCCGTGATCGCCGATTCCGACACCCGTTGGAAATGGGGCGCGCTCACCGCACGCCGTCTCTCCGTCGGGGACACCCGGCTCAGCGGCTTTCTGCTGCGAGGCCGGGCCACCCCCACCCCGCGCCAGCTCGCCGAGGCCGGGTCCGGCGTGGACCCGGGCGCCGTCCGGGAGGTGACCGGGGCGGAATTCCTGCGGGCCGTCGAGAGCGACGGTTACGACGTGGTGGTCCTCGCCCTCGTCGGCGGCGCTGTCCAGGCGATGCTGCACGGCCTCGCCGCACTGGGACAGGGTCTGTCCGGCCCGGGACGACGGCCCGTCGTCGTCACCGGCTATGTCGGCGTGGTCTACGAGAAGCTGGCCGACGGCCTCCTGCTGCGGCACGGCGCCGATGTGGTCCTCGCCAACTCGCTGCACGACGCGGAACGTTTCCGCGCGGTGTACGAGGGGGTGGGCGCCGACGCGTCCGCCGTGACCGGGGCCGCGCTGCCCTTCCTCGGCGGGGCGCCGTACGCCGGGGGAGCGCTGCGGACCGTGGTCTTCGCCGCCCAGCCCTCGGTCCCCGCATCCCGCGAGGGCCGTACCTACCTCCTGCGCCGTCTGGCCGAGCACGCCCGGCTGCACCCGGACCGCGAGGTGCTGCTCAAGCTCCGCTCGCAGCCCGGCGAGCACACCACGCACATCGAGGAGCTGCCGTACCAGAAGCTGGCCGAGAAGCTCCCCGGCGGACTGCCCGCCAACCTCCGTCTGGTGTACGGGCACATGGGCGAGGTGCTGGACCGCACGGACCTGCTGGTCACCGTCTCGTCGACGGCCGCCCTGGAGTCCCTGCACCGCCGCATCCCCACCGCCGTCCTCACCGACCTCGGCATCCGCGAGGCGCTCGGCAACCACCACTTCCTCGGCTCGGGCTGCCTCGTCTCCTGGGACCAGCTGGACTCCGGTACGAGCCCGGAGCCCGACCCCGCCTGGCTGGCCCGGCAGGGGGTGGCGGCGGGGGGCCCCGCCGCGGCGGGAGATTCGTACGGTTCCGCGGGCGCTTCGTACGACACGGCCTTCGACGCCGTACGCGAACGGGTCGCACGGCTCCTCCTGGACCCCCGGCTGCCACCGATCGAGCCCTACTACACCCTCACCACCGCGCCCGGGTACCTCCCCGGCATCCTCGCCCGCTACCGCCTGGACGCGGCCCCGGCCGCGGAGCCCGGCGGCGTGCGGCGGGTGGTGCGCGACGCCGTACGGGACGCGGCGCGCGGGGCGTACCGCCACGGCGTCCAGCGCGTGGCCCCCGTCATCCGCCGTATGGGAGAACTGTGATGCCCACCGAGGCCACCGACCGGACCACCACCACCGAAGTCACCACCGGAACCGCACCGGCCGGAGCCACCGCGACCGCCGCCGGGTCCGCCCCTGCCGGAGCCGCCCGTACCCCCCGGGTGCTGGCCGTGATCCCGGCCCGGGGCGGATCCAAGGGCGTCCCCGCCAAGAACCTCGAAGCGGTCGGCGGTGTACCGCTGGTGGCCCGTGCGGTCCGCGCCTGCCGGGGCGCGCGCCAGGTCACCGACATCGCCGTCTCCACGGACGACGAGCGGATCGCGACGGCGGCCCGCGAGGCCGGCGCCGATGTGGTGCTGCGCCCCGCCGAGATCGCCGGGGACACGGCGACCAGCGAGGCCGCCGTGCTGCACGCGCTCGACGCCTACCCCGGAACGGATGTCGTCCTCCTCGTCCAGTGCACCAGCCCCTTCCTGACCAGCGAGGAGATCGACGGCGTCGCGGACGCGGTCGCATCCGGCGGCGCCGACACCGCGCTCACCGTCGCCCCCACCCACGGCTTCGTCTGGCGCGAGGAACAGCGCGCCGACGCCGACGGCGGCGGTACGGACACCATGGGCGTCAACCACGACAAGGCGTTCCGCCCCCGCCGCCAGGACCGGCCGCAGGACTACCTGGAGACCGGCGCGGCCTACGCCATGGACGCCCGGGGCTTCCGTGCCGTCCGGCACCGCTTCTTCGGTGAGACCGCGCTGGTCCGTACCGACCCGGCCCGGGTCCTGGAGATCGACGACCCGCACGACCTGGCCCGCGCCCGCGCCCTCGCACCGCTCCTGGACGTCCGTACGCTGCCCACCCGCGACGAAGTCGACGCCGTCGTCCTCGACTTCGACGGCACCCAGACCGACGACCGTGTCCTCATCGACTCGGACGGCCGCGAACTCGTCGCCGTCCACCGCGGCGACGGCCTGGGCATCGCGGCGCTCCGCGACTCCACGGACCTGAAGCTCCTCATCCTCTCCACCGAACAGAACCCGGTCGTCGCGGCCCGCGCCCGCAAGCTGCGGATCCCCGTGCTGCACGGCATCGACCGCAAGGACCTCGCACTCAAGCAGTGGTGCGAAGAACAGGGTGTCGCGCCCGAGCGCGTGCTCTACGTCGGCAACGACGTGAACGACCTGCCGTGCTTCGGCCTCGTCGGGTGGCCCGTCGCGGTCGCCCAGGCCCACGACGCCGTACGCGGCGCCGCACGCGCGGTCACCACCACCCCCGGCGGCGAGGGCGCGATCCGCGAGATCGCCGCCTGGCTCCTGGGCCCCACCCTCAACAAGTAAGGAACCCCCTCATGAGCACCACCCGCCTCCGTACGCTCGGCGCCAAGACCGCGGGCCCCGGCCACCCCGTCTACATCACCGGCGAGATCGGCATCAACCACAACGGCGAGCTGGACAACGCGCTCGCCCTGATCGACATCGCCGCCGAAGCGGGCTGCGACGCGGTCAAGTTCCAGAAGCGCACCCCGGAGATCTGCACCCCGCGCGACCAGTGGGACATCGAGCGCGACACCCCCTGGGGCCGGATGACGTACATCGACTACCGGCACCGCGTCGAGTTCGGCGAGGACGAGTACCGGGCGATCGGCGAGCACTGCGCCCTGCGCGGCATCGACTGGTTCGCGTCGCCGTGGGACACCGAGGCCGTCGCGTTCCTGGAGAAGTTCGACGTACCGGCGCACAAGGTCGCCTCCGCCTCGCTCACCGACGACGAGCTGCTGCGCGCCCTGCGCGCCACCGGCCGTACGGTGATCCTCTCCACCGGTATGTCGACGCCGAAGCAGATCCGGCACGCGGTCGAGGTGCTCGGCAGCGACAACATCCTGCTCTGCCACGCCACTTCGACGTACCCGGCCAAGGCCGACGAGCTGAACCTGCGCGTCATCAACACGCTCCAGGGTGAGTACCCGAACGTCCCGATCGGCTACAGCGGCCACGAGACCGGCCTCCAGACCACCCTCGCCGCCGTCGCGCTCGGCGCGTCCTTCGTCGAGCGCCACATCACCCTGGACCGCGCCATGTGGGGCTCCGACCAGGCGGCGTCCGTCGAGCCGCAGGGTCTTCAGCGGCTGGTGCGAGACATCCGCACCATCGAGGCGTCGCTCGGTGACGGCGTCAAGAAGGTCTACGAGTCGGAGCTGGCCCCGATGAAGAAGCTGCGCCGGGTCGCCGGTGTCGTGGCCGAGGGCGCGGACCGCGAGCCGGCGTCCGTCTGATCCCCGCGCCCAGGACCGGGCCCAGGGCCGGAGTTCTGTGAACCGGAGTTCTGTGAAACGGAGTCCCGTGAAACGGAGTCCCGCGAAACGGAGTTCCAGCACCCCGGAGGCCCCTGACCCGGAGCCCGGCGACCGGAGTCCCGTAGCCCGGAGTCCCGTAGCCCGGAGAACCGAGACCGGAGAACCGCCACTGTGAAGAGCGCCCCCACCACGCTCGCCTTCGTGGAGAGCCCCGTCCAGCTGCTCAACCTGCTGGAGTGGGCCCACACGACGACCATGGACCTGACCGTGGTCGTCCTCTCACCGCTCGACCCCATGTCCCGCGGCCAGCTGCGCCGGATGGCCGAACTGGCCCGGGGCGAGGGCGTCACGGTGCGCTGGGAGGAGGCGCGTGGCGGGATGGCGGCGCCGTTCCAGACCATCGGCGGCCTCGCACCCCTGCTGCGCAGGGCGGACCGGATCGTCATCGGCGACCCGTTCTCACGGTACGTACAGCTCCTCCTCGCCCTGACCGGCGCCCGCGACCTGACGGTGGTGGACGACGGCACCGCCACCATGGAGTTCATCGCCCAACTCGCCTCCGGTACACCCCTGGTCCGCTGGCACCGGCGTGGCCGCCGGGGCCCCCGCGATCTGCTCTTCGCCCCCATGGCCTCCGTGGCCCGCCGCCGCCTCACCCCGTCCGGCCGGCGCGCGGTCGAGGTCTTCAGCTCGATGCCGGTGACGGACGCGCCGCCCGGACTGACCGTCACCGCCAACGACTTCGCCTGGACCCGCGCCCGCTTCGGCCCGCCGAGGATCACCCGCACATCGGACCTGGTGGGCACCTCACTCGTGGAGACGGGGGTGGTGGACCAGGACCGCTATATCGCGGCGGTGGCAGGGCTGGCCCGTACCCACCAGGTCACGCGGTACTTCGCCCACCGCCGCGAGTCCACCGAGAAGCTCCACCGCCTGCACGCGGAGACGGGCCTGGAGATCGTCCGCCCCGACCTCCCCCTGGAACTGATCGCCCGCCGCGGCCCGATCGGCCGCACGATCGTGAGCTTCCCGTCCACGGTCGTCCACACCCTCCCGCTCGCCCTGACGGGTACGGAGGTCCGCGTCGCGGTCTGCGACATCGACCCGGCCTGGCTCACGGAGACGGCGTCCCCGCGGGCGCAGGGATTCCTGGCGGGGGTGACGGGGACGGCACGTGACGTGCAGCGGCTGGCGCCCGGAGTGTGAGCGTCCTGCGCACACCGCGCACCAGATGTGAAGTCCGGTCACATTCAGACCTTATTACCTTCACATGATCTTTTCTTGGTCATTTCCTTGCCCTGCCACTGACGAAGCCCTGACAAGATCCAGAGGCGATAGCTGTGGGGGCCAACTAGCTTGGCGTACAGGGGTGGAGCGGGGCTGTGGGGAAATCCGGACGCGATGACAGACAGGGGTCCGCACGGACCAGATGCGCGTGGTTGCTGAGTGCCGCACTGCTGGTGAGCGGCCTCGGGGCCACACCGGCGTTCGCGGGCACGGGAGGCACCGCGCACGCGTCCCACCCCACCGTGACCGCACGAAAGGGCCGAGCCGGTGTCACGCTCGACACCCCGAGGGTCACGTCCACCGACTACCCGGAGTGCGGGGCCGACGACTGCACCGCACACGGGAGCGTCGGCGCACCCGGTGTGTTCACCGTGACGACCACGTCCGCTGACGTCGTGAAGCTCACCTATACGCTCAACTCCGGTACGCAGCACACCAGAACGGTTCCGCCCGGGGCCACCGCCACCGACCTCTCGCTCGTACCGGACGGGCGCGGTGTCAACCATCTGGTGGTGACGGCATGGGATGCGGCGGGCCACACGTCGGCCGGCGCGACCTACAACTTCAACGTCGCGCCACCCAGCCCGCCGACCGGCGTCTGGTCGTTCGACGAGGGCAAGGGCAACGCGGCGGCGGACAGCGCGGGTTCGCACCCCGCGACCCTCCTCGGCGGAGCAGGCTGGTCCAGCCGTGCCCGGCTCGGCAAGGCGCTGGACACGGATGGCGCGAAGGGCTACGCCTCGGTTGCCGGAGCCGGCCCCGACACCTCCGCCTCCTTCACCGTCTCGGGCTGGGCGCGTCTGACCGGTACCTCTCACAACGCGGTGGTGGCGGCCCAGGCAGGCACAGCGGGTTCGGCGTTCGCGCTGTACTACTCGGCCTCCTCCAAAGCGTGGGTCTTCAACCGGTACGCATCGGACTCGGCCTCACCCACCATCGTCCGCTCCGTCTCGAAGGCGACCCCCGTCGCGGGGGTGTGGACCCATCTGACCGGCGTGTACGACGCGAGCGCACGCACCATTCAGCTGTACGTCAACGGCGTACCCCAGGGGCACGCGGTCGCTTTCACGACGCCGTGGAAGGCGACCGGAGACCTGCAGATCGGACGGGGGCAGTACGGCTCCGCGTACACCGACTACTTCCCGGGGCAACTCGACGAGATCCAGACCTGGAGCCGGGCGCTCAGGCCGGACGAGGCCGCCGGCCTGGAGGCCGAGGAGGACCCGGCCACCGGAAACCCGCGTCCCGCCCTCGCGGCGGACTGGGAGATGGACGAGCCCTCGGGCCGCACTGCCGCTGATGCCTCCGGCTACGGGCACCCCGCGACCCTGTCCACCGGTGCCGCCTTCGCCACCGACGACGACGGAGGCAAGGGAGGGGTCCTCTCCCTGAACGGCACGACCGGGCACGCCACGGCGCACGGCCCGCTCGTCGACGCGCAGGGCGACTTCACCATCGCCGCCTGGGTGAAACTCGATCCGTCGGCGCTGAGTGACACGAGCAGGGCCCACACGATGCGGATCGCCGGGCAGGGCGGCGCCCACAGCGATTCCTGGGGCCTCTGGTACACCCAGAGCGCCGGTGTGTCGGAGGGCATGTGGACGTTCGGGCGTACCAGCGAGGACGCCGCCGACGCCACCACGGTGACGGATCCGACGAGTACGGCAGCAGCGCAGTTGGTCACTCCCGGGGAGTGGACTCTGCTCACGGGGGTCTACGACAGCGCGCACCGTCAGCTGCAGCTGTATGTGGACGGAGTCCGTCAGGGTGGGGAGGACGGTGTCACCTTCGACTCACCGTGGCAGGCCACCGGCGACTTCGCCATCGGCCGGGGACACGTGCCGGGTGGCGGTTATGGCGACGCGACGGCAGGTCTGGTGGACGGTGTACGGGTCTGGACCGGAGTGATGGGCGCGCCTGACATCAGCCAGATGTATGTGAACGAGCTTCCGGTCCCTCTGTAGAACGGATGGGGGTCCGGAGCGTATGGGGCCCCGCGGAGTGCAGATGGGCGCCCCGGAGTGGACGGGACGCCCCGCCCGGCGCCTGACGGCGATGACCGGGGCGAGTCGGCGCCTCTGGGCTATGGGCGCGGCCATATTTCGCGCCCCGTAACGTGCGAACAGTGCCCTTCATGGCAATGCAGGACGAAGGTCCGGCCGATTTCGATGTGTGGACGAATCCGCCATTGAATCGGTCGACCGAAATAGGGGAAATGTGATGGATCAGGTGCTCTTTGGTGCGCCTCCGGAAGCGGCAACTGTCCACTACGTCGCGGTCGGTGAAGCGGCTGGTCCGGGCACGTTGGCGCTGGCGGGCCCGCTTCGGCGGATCGTGGCGCGGTTGGTCGACTTCGTCGTGCTGACGGTGTTCGCCGGTGCCTTGTGTGTCGTGGCGGCTGTCGTCTTCGACAGCATCTCTCCGGATGCTTCGGACGGTGCGGCGTTCCTGCTCTGTGTTCTTCTGCTCGTGGGTGTTCCCCTCGTGACGATCCGGGTGCATGTACGCGTGGTGCAGCGGTGGGGCCGTTCGCTGGGCAAGCGGTTGTGCGGGCTGAGGGTCGTCCCGCTGTGGACCGATGGAACGGTGCCACTCACCCGTCGGGAGGCCGCGGTCAGGGAGGCTGCGCTCTGTCTGGCCACGGTGGTCCCGGTCGCCAATGTCCTGATCGGGGCGGCCCTTCTCGTACAGCTGCTCTCGAACCGGCCGTACTGGCAGAGCAAGTTCGACCGGGCGGCGGGAACGGTGGTGGTGCGGTGGCCCGGCGGTGCGGGGGCTCCGGCCGCCAGTTCGGGTGAGCCCAGCCCGGTCGCGCAGTAGCCATCCTCTGTCGGCGGGGCGGAGGGTTTGCCGGACTTCGAAAGCTGGGGGGGGTGCACTCAAGCCCGGCTGGAGCCGGTCGGCGATGGGCCGGCCAGGCACAGGCCCGTCAGCCGGCCTCGTCCTCCGGGGCCGGCCGCTCGCTGCCGCTGACCGACCCGTCCAGTCCCCGCCCCCGGAACGCCAGAACCACCATCAGGGCGCCCCCGCAGGAGATCGCCCAGTCGGCCAGGTTCATCACGCTGAAGTCGCGGACCGCGATGAAGTCGACCACGGCCCCCTGCAGGCCGCCCGGGGAGCGGAAGAGGCGGTCGGTCAGATTGCCGAGGGCGCCGCCGAGGAGCAGGCCCAGGGCGATCGCCCACGGGCCGCTGTACAGGCGGCGCGCCATCCGGATGATCACCAGGGCGATGGCCACCGCGATCACCGTGAACAGAATGGTCGTCGCCCCGCCGATCCCGAACGCCGCACCGGGATTGCGGATCGCGCTCAGCTCCAGCCAGCCGCCGATCACCTTCACGGGGGCGTGGTGCTCCAGCTTCGCGACCACGGCCAGTTTGCTGCCCAGGTCGAGCGCGTACGCGATGCCCGCGACGACCAGCAGGAGCGTCGTCCGCCGTCTGCCGCGTGCGCCCTGTCCTGGTCCTTCCTGGACTTCCCGCTCTGCTTCCGCCTGCTCTTCCGCGCCCGGCACCGGATTCGTCACGCTCAGCCACCTCATGTCTGCCACCCGGTCGTGTCCCGGCTCGCGGTTGCGGGTCCTGTGTACGGGGCCCTGTGTTCCCTGGTGATCAGAGTCGCACCGAGACGTTACCCACGGTCGCCAGTATCGTCAGTTCGCCCCCGATGGCCTGCAGGTATGCCGCCATGGTCGACGTATCGAGGCGGACACCACCCCGTTCGATCTGACTGATCCTGCCCTGCGTCAAGCCCATCGCTGCCGCGACCTGTACCTGTGTCATTCCCTGTGCTTTGCGGAGCGCCGAGAGTTCATGACCGCGCTCGGCGTCGACCATGTCCTGCTTGATGGCCTCGATACGGGCGCGCTTCTCAGGACCGATGTCGGCGGTGAGATCCGCCATGCTGCCGAGCTTCATCCCTCGTTCTCCTCCTTCAGTGCTTCCAGATAAGAGGTGTACTTGGCGTCCGCTTCTCTGATCACCTTGGGGTACCAGGTTGCCCACTGGCGTCTGCTCGCCTTGTTGCCCGCGACAAGGAAGACCGCTCTGCGCACGGGGTCGAAGACGAACAGCATGCGGATGCTGATGGTGCCGCCATTGCGCGGGCGTAACTCGCGCATGTTGCGGAACTGGCTTTTCTCGACAGCTCCCACGGTGGGGCGCCGAAGTGCTGGGCCCGACTCCTGGAGCCGTTCGAGTGCGGCGATGACGTGGTCGTGGCTATCAGGATCCTCCTTGGCGAGACCCTGGATCCAGTCCCAGGACATCGGCAAAAAATCTCAGTTCGTACGGTCCGTCCACTGCTTGATATTAGCACGAGCTAATATTTGGGTGATGGTTGCAGTGGGTGGCATCCGGGAGGGGGGGGAACAGGTTTCGTTCCCCCTGCGCCTCGGCTCCCGCGCGCAGCACACTGCTATACCCACCAAACCTTCACCTGAAGCCCGTGCCGCCATGATTTTTTCGCCTAAGCGGCTGAAGTTTTGTTGATCGATGGTTAGTTGAGCAGTGAAGGGGCCTAACCTTGAACGGGTGAACCAGTTGATGTCCCGTGAGTCCGATGCCGACCAGCCCGGTCCCTCCGACGGTGCCGGTGAGGCCCCCGACGGCGGTCGTCCCGGTGCCGCCGGTGCGGCCCTGCCCGGTGTGCTGCCCGCCGATCTCCGTGCCGAGCTGATCGCCTTCCGGCGTGACCTGCACCGCCACCCGGAGCTGGGGAATCACGAGTTCCGTACCACCGCCGCCCTCAAGGCGCGGCTGGAGCTGGCCGGGCTCGCGCCCCGTGTGCTCAATACCGGGACCGGCCTGGTCTGTGACATCGGTGTCGACGGGACCGTGGAGGCCGGTGGCACCGGGAGGGGCGGAGAGGCCGACGCTCCCGCCCCCCGCCCCATGCTCGCCCTCCGCGCCGACATCGACGCGCTGCCCATCCCGGACACCAAGGTCGACTGCGACTACCGCTCCACCGTGCCCGGTATGGCGCACGCCTGCGGGCACGACGTGCACACCACCGCCGTCCTCGGGGCAGGTCTGGTGCTCGCCCGGCTGCACCGGGCCGGGCAGCTGCCGTATCCCGTACGGCTGATCTTCCAGCCAGCCGAGGAGGTGCTGCCGGGCGGCGCCCCCGACGCCATCGAGTCCGGGGTGCTCGAAGGGGTCGGCCGGATCATCGGTGTGCACTGCGACCCCAAGGTCGACGCCGGGCGGATCGGGCTGCGTACCGGGCCCATCACCTCCGCCTGCGACCGGCTCGAAGTCAGCCTCGACGGACCCGGCGGGCACACCGCGCGCCCCCACCTCACCACCGATCTGGTGACCGCGGCCGCCAAGGTCGTCTCCGATGTGCCCGCGCTGCTGGCCCGGCGGATCGACGCCAGGGCCGGGCTCGCCGTGACCTGGGGGCGGATCGAGGCCGGCCACGCCTGCAACGTCATCCCGCAGCACGCCGAACTCTCCGGCACCGTGCGCTGCCTGGACCTGGACGCCTGGCGGGCCGCCCCCGACCTGGTGCACGCGGCCATCGCCGAGGTGGCCGACCTGCACCGGGCCAAGTCGGTGATCAACTACGTACGCGGGGTGCCGCCGGTCGTCAACGACGGTGCCGTGGCCGAGCTGTTGCGGGACGCGATGACCGCGCGCCGCGGGCCGTACGCGATCGAGGACACCGAGCAGAGCCTCGGCGGCGAGGACTTCTCCTGGTATCTGGAGCAGGTGCCGGGCGCGATGGCCAGGCTCGGGGTGCGGACGCCCGGCGACAGCGCCCGGGGCGACCTGCACCGGGGGGACTTCGACCCGGACGAGGCGTCGATCGAGGTGGGTGTGGAGCTGTTCACCGCGGCCGCGTTGCTGGATGGACACCGGATGTAGGGGGACGGGTCACCGGGCGGGCCCGCCCCGTTCGCGTCGATCCGATAACAGGTTCCGAACAGGCCTTTACCTGACATCTACGCGCGTTACGATCCTCGCGAAAACCAGCGCCGGAAGAGGCGCTCCAGGTTTGGTTTGAAGGGACCTCCTCTTGCGCCGGGTAACCAAGATCGCTGCGTCTGGCATAGCCACCGCGGCCCTCGCTCTCTCCGTATCCGCCTGTGGCAGCACGTCGACCCAGCAGGAAGACTCCAAGTCTTCGTCGTCCGGGTCCTCCAAGGGCGTCAAGGTCGGTGTCGCGTACGACGTCGGCGGCCGTGGCGACCACTCCTTCAACGACTCCGCCGCCCGCGGCATGGACAAGGCGAAGAAGGAGTTCGGGGGCAGCATCAAGGAGCTGACCGCGAAGACCACCGACACCGAGGCCGACCGCGTCCAGCGGCTCACCGACCTCGCGGACGCGGGCTACAACCCGATCGTCGGCATCGGCTACGCGTACGCGAACTCGATGAAGCAGGTCGCCGCGAAGTACCCGAAGGTCACCTTCGGCATCGTGGACTCGGTCGTCGACGCCAAGAACGTCGACAACATCGTCTTCACCGAGGAGCAGGGCTCCTACCTCGCGGGTGTCGCCGCGGCGCTGAAGTCCAAGACGCACCACGTCGGCTTCATCGGCGGTGTGGACGTCCCGCTGATCAAGAAGTTCGAGGCGGGTTACGTCCAGGGCGTCAAGGACACCAACAGCAAGATCAAGATTGACCGGCAGTACCTCAGCCACGGCTCGGACACCTCCGGCTTCGCCAGCCCCGACAAGGGCAAGGAAGCCGCGCAGGGCATGCTCGACAAGGGGGCGGACGTCGTCTACTCGGCGGCCGGCTCCTCCGGCAACGGTGCCATCGAGGCTGTCAACGGCAAGAAGGGCGCCTGGGCGATCGGCGTCGACTCGGACCAGTACAACATCGCCTCGCTGGCGAAGTACAAGTCCTCGATCCTGACCTCGGTCGTCAAGAACGTCGACATCGGCGTCTACGACCTGGTCAAGTCGGTCCGCTCCGGCAAGCCGATGACCGGTACGCACACCTACTCGCTCGCCGAGGGCGGTGTCTCGCTGGCCACCAGCGGTGGTTTCATCGACGACATCAAGTCCCAGCTCGATGCCGCGCAGAAGAAGATCGTGGACGGCAAGGTCAAGGTCAAGACGACCCCCTGACCGGCCCCGCATGGGCCCGGTGCGAGGGTGCGTACCTTCCGCCGGGCCCATAACAATGTGTCAACTCTACGCGTGTAGCGCGGAGTTGACGGGTTACCGTCTTCCGTTCGGATCAGGCCACATCCCGCGGGCCCGGCCCGGTCCGGACGAAGCCCCAGTGTCACCGCATCCTCCCGCCTCCGCCGGGACCTCCACCGCTCCTTCTCCGAGGAGAGTGCGCCATCAACGCGTCCAGCCCTCCCGCCGTCGAACTGCGCGGCATCACCAAACGATTCCCCGGTGTCGTCGCCAACCGCGATATCGACATCACCGTCCGCAAGGGCACCGTGCACGCCCTGTGCGGTGAGAACGGGGCCGGCAAGTCGACCCTGATGAAGATCCTCTACGGCATGCAGAAGCCGGACGAGGGCACCATCGCCGTCGACGGCGACCAGGCCGTGTTCGCCAGCCCCGCCGACGCCATCGCCCGCGGCATCGGCATGGTGCACCAGCACTTCATGCTCGCCGACAACCTCACGGTCCTGGAGAACGTGGTCCTCGGCGGCGAGAAGCTGTACGGGATCGGCACCAGGGCCCGTAACAAGATCAGGGAGATCTCGGACGCGTACGGCCTCGGCGTCCGCCCCGACGCCCTCGTGGAGAACCTCGGCGTCGCCGACCGCCAGCGTGTGGAGATCCTCAAGGTCCTCTACCGCGGCGCCCGCACGCTCATTCTCGACGAGCCGACCGCGGTTCTGGTCCCGCAGGAGGTCGACGCGCTCTTCGACAACCTCCGCGAGCTCAAGTCCGAGGGCCTGACGGTCATCTTCATCTCGCACAAGCTCGGTGAGGTGCTCTCCGTCGCCGACGAGATCACCGTCATCCGGCGCGGTACGACCGTGGGCACCGCCGACCCGGCGACCACCACGTCCAAGCAGCTCGCCGAGCTGATGGTGGGCAGCGAGCTGCCCTCGCCCGAGACGCGCGAGTCGACGGTCACCGACGCGCCGATGCTCACCCTCGACGATCTGCGGCTCACCGCGGTCGACGCCGACGGCGACGTACGGGAAGTGCTCTCCGGGATCTCCTTCACCATCCACCGGGGCGAAGTCCTGGGCATCGCGGGCGTGGAGGGCAACGGCCAGGCGGAACTCGTCGAGGCGATCATGGGGATGCGCGACCCCGACGGCGGTGTCATCACGCTGGACACCACCGACATCTCGCATGTGCCCACCCGAAGGCGCCGGGAGAGCGGCGTCGGTTACATCCCCGAGGACCGCCACCGGCACGGCCTGCTCCTGGAGGCTCCGCTCTGGGAGAACCGGATACTCGGCCATGTCACCGAGCGGCCCAACTCCCGTCGCGGGCTGATCGACGCGAAGGCGGCGCGCGCGGACACCGAGCGGATCGTCGCCGACTACGACGTGCGTACGCCCGGTATCGACGTCACCGCGGCCTCACTCTCCGGCGGCAACCAGCAGAAGCTGATCGTCGGGCGCGAGATGAGCCACCGGCCCAAGCTGCTGATCGCCGCGCATCCCACCCGGGGCGTGGACGTCGGCGCGCAGGCGCAGATCTGGGACCAGATCAAGGAGGCCCGTCGTGAAGGGCTGGCGGTCCTGCTGATCTCCGCGGACCTGGACGAGCTGATCGGCCTGTCCGACACCCTGCGGGTGATGTACCGCGGCCGGCTCGTCGCCGACGCGGACCCCGCCACGATCACCCCCGAGGAACTCGGCTCCGCGATGACGGGAGCCGCGACCGGCCACCTGGAACACGACGAGAGCGCTGCGGTGGACGGGGCTGCCGCTTCGGGTGGCGCCGCTGCTGATGGGACCGCCGAGACGGCTGGGACCACCGCTGTGGATGGAACCGCGGACACGGACGGGACCGCGGACACGGACGGGACCACCGCTGTGGCGGGGACCGCTGCTACGGACGGCACCACCGCCGCCCACGACACCACCCTCCCGAAGACCTCGGGCAGCAGCAGGAAGCCGGGGGTCCCGAAGCCCCGCAAGACCCCGGACACCCCGGAGGCCCCGAAGACTTCGGACACCCCGGACACCGCCGGCGGCGAAGCCGGGGGAGAGGACCGATGAAGAAGTACACCGCACGCATCGACCGGGAGCGGCTGCTCCTCGGCATAGCGGCCCCCCTGCTCGCCGTGGTGGCGGCCCTCGTCGTCACCATGCTGGTCATCCTCGCCACCGGCAAGGACCCCTTCTCCGCGTTCAGCGACATGCTGACGTACGGATCGGCCAGCGACAGCCAGATCTACATCCTCAACAAGGCGACGACGTACTACCTCGCGGGTATCGCGGTGGCCGTCGGCTTCCGGATGAACCTGTTCAACATCGGGGTCGACGGCCAGTACCGCATGGCCGCCTTCTTCGCCGCCGTCGTCGGCGGCGCGCTGACGCTGCCGGGCGCCGTCCAGATCCCGCTGATGATCGTCACCGCCATGCTGGTCGGCGCGATGTGGGCCGGGATCGCCGGTGTGCTGAAGGTGACCCGGGGCGTCAGCGAGGTCATCTCGACGATCATGCTGAACTCGATCGCCACCGCTGTCATCGCCTATCTGATGCAGCCGGGCCGGCTCGGCCAGCTCGACGACGCGGGCACGCTGGTCTCCACCAAGCCGCTCCCGCAGTCCTCCTGGTTCTTCTCCATCAACACCGGCCCGGCCGGAGAGCTCTGGGGCTTCATCTTCATCGCGGCGCTGGCCGGTGTGGCGTACTGGTTCGTACTCGGCCGCACCCGCTTCGGGTTCGACCTGCGGGCCGTCGGCCAGTCCGAGTCCGCGGCCTCCGCGAGCGGGGTCAGCGTCAAGAAAATGGTCGCGACCAGCATGATCATCTCGGGTGCGATGGCCGGTCTGATCGGGATGCCGACGCTGCTCAACGACAGCCACATGTACAGCAACGACTTCCCGCTGGGCGTCGGCTTCACCGGTATCGCCATCGCGCTGCTCGGCCGCAACCACCCGGTGGGTATCGCCCTCGGCGCACTCCTCTGGGGCTTCCTGGAGCGCACCACCAACCACCTTGAGTTCAAGGGGTACGACAAGGAGATCCTCGGCGTCATCCAGGGCGTCATCGTCCTGTGCGTGGTCATCGCCTACGAAGTCGTACGCCGTTACGGACTCAAGCGCCAGCAGCGAAAGGTCGGCGCCGAACTCGCCGCGCAGGCCGCCGCCCACTCGAACCAGCAGGAGGTGACGGCATGACCGCGACCATGACCAAGACCCCGCCGCCAGCGGCTCCCAAGGCGGCGAACGCCAGGTCCGGCCGTGCCGGGCTCTCGCTCCCCAAGATCCTGCTGATCGTCGCCGTCGGCCTGGTCCTGCTCTCGCTGGTCCGGATCGTGACCGGCGCCGAGCAGCTGACATCCGAAGGGCAGATCAGCGCCTCGCTCGGTCTTGCCGTGCCGATCGGGCTCGCCGGTCTCGGCGGGCTCTGGTCCGAGCGGGCCGGTGTGGTCAACATCGGCCTCGAAGGCATGATGATCCTCGGCACCTTCGGGGCCGGCTGGATCGGCTGGCAGTCCAGCCCCTGGCTCGGGCTGCTCGCCGGTATCACCTTCGGCATGCTCGGCGGGCTGATCCACGGGATCGTCACCATCGCCTTCGGCGTCGACCACATCGTCTCCGGTGTGGCGGTCAACCTGCTCGCCCTGGGCGCCACCCAGTACCTCGCGAAGATCTTCTTCAACCACGGCGCTGCCGAGACCGCGGGCGGCAACCCGAAGCAGTCGCCGCCCATCGACTCGATGCCCGACTTCACCGTGCCTGGTCTCTCGGACGGGCTGGCGTCCGTCGAGAAGCACCACTGGTTCTTCGTCTCCGACCTGGCCGGGGTACTCGGCGGTCTGGTCACCGATGTGTCGGTGCTGACGATCATCGCCGTGCTGCTCTTCATCGGCACCTGGTGGGTGCTGTGGAAGACCGCGTTCGGTCTGCGGCTGCGCTCCTGCGGCGAGAACCCGATCGCCGCCGAGTCGCTGGGCGTCAACGTCTACACGTACAAGTACGCGGCGGTCGCCGTCTCCGGCGGTCTGGCCGGGCTCGGCGGGGCCTTCCTCGCGATGGTCCCCACACACATCTATCTGGAGAACCAGACCGGCGGGCGCGGCTACATCGGTCTCGCCGCGATGATCTTCGGTAACTGGCGGCCCGGCGGACTCGCCATGGGCGCGGGCCTGTTCGGCTTCTCCGACGCGCTCCAGCTGCGCAACGGCGGCGAGACCGTCCATGCGCTGCTGCTGCTCATCGTGGTGCTGCTCGTGCTGCTCGCGGTCTGGAAGCTCTACCGCAAGGCGGTGCTCCAGGGCACGATCAGCGCGGTCATGGCCGTACTCATCCTGGTCTGGTACCTGTTGACCGACGATGTCCCGTCCGACTTCGTGGGCGCCACCCCGTATGTGGTCACCCTGCTGGTGCTCTCGCTCTCCGCGCAGCGGCTGCGGATGCCCAAGGCGGACGGTATGCGCTACCGGAAGGGCCAGGGCAAGTGACAGAGGTCGACTGGGACGTGCTGCGGGAGGCCGCGCGCGGCGCGATGGCCCATGCGTACGCGCCGTACTCGAAGTACCCGGTCGGCGTCGCGGCCCTGGTGGACGACGGACGCACAGTCGTCGGGTGCAATGTCGAGAACGCCTCGTACGGCATCGGGCTGTGCGCCGAGTGCGGTCTGGTCTCGCAGCTCCAGGCGACCGGCGGCGGCCGGCTGACCCACTTCACCTGTGTCGACGGCGCGGGCGCGGTGCTCGTCCCGTGCGGGCGCTGCCGGCAGCTGCTGTACGAGTTCGGCGGGCCCGAGCTGCTGCTCGAAACCCCGGACGGGGTGCTGCCGCTCTCCGCGATGCTGCCGCAGGCGTTCGGCCCGCAGCATCTGAACTGAGCCGCGCCGGGGCCCACCCGCACCCGCGGGCGGGCCCCGGCCCTTCTCTCCGATTCCTCTATGCGCGTAGAGTCGCGCGTTACGCATCACCTCACCAACCCCTGCCGGAAGGAACGCCAACTCCATGGACGTCATCTCTGTCATCCGCACCAAGCGGGACCGGGGCGAGCTGAGCCCCGAGCAGATCGACTGGGTGATCGACGCCTACACCCGCGGCGCGGTCGCCGATGAGCAGATGTCGGCGCTGGCGATGGCGATCCTGCTCAACGGCATGAACCGCACCGAGATCGCCCGCTGGACCGCCGCGATGATCAACTCCGGTGAGCGGATGGACTTCTCGGCGCTCTCCCGGCCGACCGCCGACAAGCACTCCACGGGCGGCGTCGGCGACAAGATCACGCTGCCGCTCGCTCCGCTGGTCGCCGCCTGCGGGGCCGTCGTACCGCAGCTCTCCGGCCGGGGCCTCGGCCACACCGGGGGCACGCTCGACAAGCTGGAGTCCGTCCCCGGCTGGCGGGCGCTGCTCTCCAACGCCGAGATGATGGACGTCCTGGAGTCGGTCGGCGCGGTCGTCTGCGCGGCGGGCGACGGTCTCGCCCCCGCGGACAAGAAGCTGTACGCGCTGCGCGATGTCACCGGCACCGTCGAGGCCATTCCGCTGATCGCCTCCTCGATCATGTCCAAGAAGATCGCCGAGGGCACGGGCTCACTCGTCCTGGACGTCAAGGTCGGCTCCGGCGCCTTCATGAAGAACCTGGACGACGCCCGCGAACTCGCCTCCACCATGGTCGGCCTCGGCACCGACCACGGGGTCCGTACGGTCGCGCTGCTCACCAATATGGCCACCCCGCTCGGCCTGACCGCGGGCAACGCACTCGAAGTACGCGAGTCCGTCGAGGTGCTCGCGGGCGGCGGCCCCGCGGACGTCGTCGAGCTGACCCTCGCGCTGGCCCGCGAGATGCTGGACGCGGCCGGTCTGAAGGACGCCGACCCGGCGAAGGCGCTCGCGGACGGCTCCGCGATGGACCACTGGCGCCGGATGATCGCGGCGCAGGGCGGCGACCCGGACGCGGCGCTTCCGGTCGCCCGCGAGCAGCATGTCGTCACCGCCCCGTCGAGCGGGGTGCTGACCCGGCTGGACGCGTACGACATCGGGGTGGCCGCCTGGCGCCTCGGCGCGGGCCGCGCCCGCAAGGAGGACCCGGTGCAGGCGGGCGCGGGTGTCGAGCTGCACGCCAAGCCCGGTGACACGGTGACCGAGGGGCAGCCGCTGCTCACCCTGCACACGGACACCCCGGAGAAGTTCGCGTACGCGCTGGAGTCGCTGCCCGCCGCGTACGACATCGCCCCGGCGGGCACCGCGTTCACCCCGGACCCGATCGTCCTGGACCGCATCGCCTGATCTGCCTGAGCTGCCTCCGCTTGTCCTGCCTGACCTGCCTGACCTGCCTGACCTGCCTGACCCGCCTGACCTGTCTGACCCGCCTGATCTGCCTGGCCCGCTCGGCCGGACGGGCCCGGCGGGCCCGACGGTCCGGCCGGGGAGAACCGGGGCGGGCCGGTGGCGGCGATGAGTTCCGGGTGCCGCGCCGGTCTCCCTGGTGTGGATGTCACCGAGCCGCTCGTCCTGGTGGTCACCGGCCCGGTCGGCCGGGCCGACGTCCCGCGCCTGTGCGAGGAGCTACGGCTGCTGCTGCACGGCGCCGGGGCGGCGGGCCGGGCGGCCCGTGCCGGGGTGCCCGTCGTCGACTGCGACGTGGGCGGTGTCGTCCGCCCCGGCCTGGCCGCGGTGGAGGCGCTCGCGGGGCTCCGGCTCACCGCTCTGCGGTACGGCAGCCGGCTACGGCTCCGCAACGTGGGGCCCGAACTCACCGAGCTGCTCGCCCTGACCGGTCTGACCGGCCTCGCGGAGTCCCCCGAGGAGCCATGAGCCCCCGGCTCCCCGGCGGTGATCCGGCCCTGGTGGCTGCCTTCACATTCACATGCGGAGGAAGTCGTTCACACATGTGAAGGACCCCGTCGGGTACACGACATCGGCGATGACCGGGAGAGACCGGTCTGTCACCGAGCGTCCTTCAGGGGAGACAATGAGCGAGGACACAAGCGGGGGTCGGGAGCGGGGTACGGCGCCCAGAGGTTCCGGCGGGGATGATCCGGTCGACTGGCAGGCCGAGCGACGCTGGAACGACCGGCCATGGGTGCAGGTGACGCTCATACTGGCGATCGCGGTCGGAGCGGTCGTCGTCGTGAATCTCTCGTTGTATGCCGTGTGGGGACATGCCAACCCAGGGGGAGTGGCCGGTGGAATCGGCGGGTTGACTGTCGCGCTGTGGAGGTCCCGGCGTGTCCGGCGGCAGGTTGCCGAGGAGTCGGGGCTGAGCCCCTGGCAGGTGATGGTCGTCGGCCGGTGGCTGCGCAAGGGCCGCGTTCCCGCGGACCCGAAGGCCCGGCGGGCGATGACCGCCCTCGTACGGGAACAGCAGCGGGCGTTGCAGCAGAACCGCTGGGCGATGCCCGTCATGATGACCCTTTTCGCCGTAGGGGGCGCCGTCCTCCTGGTGGTGGGGAACTTCGCGCTCGGTGGGCTGCTGGTGGTGGTCGTCGTGCTGCTGGTGCCCGCACTCGTCCGGCAGCGACGCGACATGAAGCAACTGCCCCGCATCGAGAAGCAGCTCGCGGCGTCCCGGGACGCGGCTTCGCTGCGCCCGGCCGCCGACGCCTGACGCCCGCACCCCGGGGTTCACCGGCCCCGGAGCCCCTGCGTACCCGCATATCCCCCGGCGGGCGGCCAACGCCCTCACCCCTCCAAGGACTTGGGCAGTCCGAAGAGCGGGAACCAGCGCTCGGTGTCCAGGAACGAGGTGATCCCGGCGACCCGGCCGTCCCTGGTCTCGATGACCATCAGCGCCCAGGGAGTGAACCCCTCGCCCGACTCGCTCGGGTGGTAATGCCCGAAGGCCGGGGTGCCGTTGGCCACCGTCGGGACCAGCCGGGAGCCACGGCAGACCGAGCCGACGCCCAGCATCCAGCCGACGATGTCGTCGTGGCCGCGCAGCCACAGGTCGTACGGCGGCATCGAGAGTGTGGCGTCCTCGTGGAGGAGGGCGGTCAGCGCCTCCATGTCGTACCCCTCGAAGGCGGCGACATAGCGGGCCAGCAGCTTCTGCTGCTGCTCGTCCAGGGGATCGGCCGCGTCGGTCGGTGCGGGCGCGCACTCGGCGAGGGTCGAACGGGCCCGCTGCAGCGCGCTGTTGACCGAGGCGACCGTGGTCTCCAGAAGCGTGGCGACCTCGCTCGCCTTCCAGGCGAGCACCTCGCGGAGGATCAGCACGGCCCGCTGCTTGGGCGGCAGATGCTGGAGCGCGGCGACGAAGGCCAGCCGGATCGTGTCCCGCTCGACCGCCTTCTCGGCCGGGTCCGCGAGCGACGGCAGTACCCGGCCGTCCGGCACCGGCTCAAGCCAGACGGCCTCGGGCCGGGCGTGCAGCGCGGCGGCGGCCACCGGGGTGGCCTCGGTCAGATCCATCGGGCGGGCCCGTCTGTTGTCCGCTTTCAGCATGTCCAGGCAGACGTTGGTCGCGATCCGGTAGAGCCACGAGCGCAGGGACGAGCGGCCCTCGAACCGGTCGAAACTCCGCCAGGCCCGGACCATGGTGTCCTGTACGGCGTCCTCCGCCTCGAAGGCCGAACCGAGCATCCGGTAGCAGTAACCGGCCAGCTCCGTCCGGTGTGCCTCCAGACGCACGTCGAGGTCTGTTGTCGCCAGGTCGCTCATAGGGTGCCCCCTGCTTGTTTCCCGGGCTTGATCCCCGGGCTCGTCCCGAACCGCACCAGCGATTCCGAAGCTACAGGGGGGCACTGACAACGGCACTCGGATCAGCCTGCCGACCGCCGTTCCGGGCGTGGGCAAGGCACCGGCCAGGCGCGGATCGTGGCAGGTCAGGCAGGGATCGGGGCGCGGATCGGGAATCTGCCGGGCGGGAATGGGGCACCCGGCCGGGCGCGGACGGGGCGTCGGTCAGGCGCCGGTCACCGGTGTCCGCCCCGCCGCCCGCGCGCTGTGCGACCCGTACAGCGTGATCGACAGGACACCGAGCACCGCGAGCAGTCCCAGCCCCACCGTCCCCGCCCAGCCCCCGGCGTGGAAGGCCGCAGCTCCGAGCACGCCGCCCGCGCTGCTGCCCAGGTAGTACGCGGACTGGTACAGCGCCGACGCCTGCGCGCGGCCCTTCTTCGCCGTGTGGCTCACGGACGAGGAGGCGACGGCGTGCCCGGCGAAGAACCCGGCGGTGATCAGGACGAGGCCCAGGAGGACCGCCGCGATCGCGTCGGCCAGCGAGAGCAGCAGCCCCGCCGCGGTCGTCGACACCGCGAGGTAGAGCGCGCCCCTGCGGCCCAGCCGGCCGACGAGGCGGCCGGCCGTGGCGGAGGAGACCGTACCGACGAGATAGACCAGGAAGACCGAGCCGACCAGACCCTGCGGCAGGCTGAACGGCGCCCCCACCAGCCGGTAGCCGATCACCGTGTAGACCGCCCCGAACACCGTCATGAAGAGCGCGCCGATCGCGTACAGCCTGCGCAGCAGTGGGTCGCCGACGTGGGACGCGACGATACGGCCGAGGGCGCGCGGGTCGAGCGGGACCGCGGTGAAGTTCCGGGCCCGGGGGAGCATCAGCCGGAAGACGACCGCGCAGACGACCGACAGCACACCGATCGCGCCGAGCGCCATGCGCCAGCCCGCGGCCTGGGCTACCCAGCCGGCCAGGATGCGGCCGCTCATACCGCCGATGGAGTTCCCCGCGACGAACAGCCCGATCGCGGCGACCAGCGCCCTCGGCCGCACCTCCTCGGCGAGGAAGGCCATCGCCGACGCCGGAAGCCCGGCGAGCGCCGCGCCCTGCAGCGCCCGCAGCGCGATCAGGGAGCCCACATCCGGTACGAACGGCACCAGCAGGCCGATGGCGACCGCGACCGTGAGGGACGCCGTCATCATCGTGCGCCGCCCGAACCGTTCGGACAGCGCGCTCAGCGGCAGCACGAACACGGCGAGTCCGCCGGTGGCCGCCGAGACCGTCCAGCTGGCCTGTCCGGCCGTGGCGCCGAGGCCGGAGCTGATCGCGGGCAGCAGGGCCTGGGTGGAGTAGAGCAGGGCGAAGGTCGCCATGCCCGCGGAGAAGAGCGCGAAGCTCATGCGGCGGTAGCCGGGGCGCCCTGGTGCGAGCTGCTCGGGCTGGGACGGCGCGGCGGAGGCACCCACGGTGGTGAGTGCCCCGGTACTGGCAGGAGGCATGCTCCGAACGTAGGTCCGGGCCTTTGATGCGTCCAATGCACGGACTGGCCATAATCGTTCCCATGGCGCATCAGCACAGCTCACAGCCGCGGCTGTCATCCAGGAGTTACGAAGAAGACATCCGGCTGCTGCTCGCGCCCCGGCTGGCGTACTTCGAGGCGGTCGCGCGCCACGAGCATGTCACCCGGGCCGCACACGAGTTGGCGGTGCCGCAGTCGACCCTCTCGCGCGCGATGGTCAGGCTCGAAGCGGACCTGGGGGTGGCGCTGTTCGCCCGCAGGGGCCGCTCCGTCTCGCTGACGCCCGCGGGCCGGACGCTCCTGCCGACGGTGGAGCGGGCGCTCACCGAGGTCGAGCGGGCCGCGGAATCCGTACGGGCGGACGCCGATCCCGCGTCGGGCCGGATCACCTTCGGCTTTCTGCACACCCTGGGCCCCGAGACGGTGCCCGGACTGATCCGCGCCTTCCGGGCCGACCACCCGCGGGTGCGGTTCCAGCTCGTGCAGAACTACGGCGAGGCGATGATCAAACGGCTGCGCGCCGGGGAACTCGACCTCTGCCTGACCTCCCCGGTGCCGGACGCGCCCGGTCTGGTCGCCCGGCGCCTGGACGAACAGCGGCTGCGGCTGGTGGTGCCGGACGACCACCGGCTCGCGCGCCGCAGGCGGGTCAGGCTTGCCGAGGCCGCCGACGAGAGCTTTGTGACGCTGGAACCGGGGTTCGGGCTGCGCCGTATCACCGACGACCTGTGCGCGGAGGCCGGTTTCACCCCGCGGATCGCCTTCGAGGGCGAGGAGGCGGAGACGCTGCGCGGGCTGGTCGCGGCGGGGCTCGGGGTGGCGCTGCTGCCGCCGCCCGCGGTGGCCAGGCCGGGGGTGGTGGAGCTGGCGGTGACCGCGCCGCGTGCGGTGCGGGAGATCGGGGTGGCCTGGCTCGACGGCCACCCGGACACGGTCCCGGTGGCCGCGTTCAAACAGTTCCTGCTGGCCCGGCGGGGGCGGCTGCTGCCGGATTAGCGGCACGGACGCGCCCGCCCGTGCCGCCGGTGGATGCCGGTGGATGTCGCTGGATGCGGTTGGCCGTCTGACACCGGCTGACCGCGGGACCCCCGTAGCTGTCTGGCACCGGATCGCCGCAGAGCACCGGCCACCGTCCGGCACCGGATCGCCGCAGAGCACCGGCCACCGTCCGACACCGTCCGCGACCGCCCGGTCGGCCTGATCCGGACGGAAGACAGCCCTTAGTCGAACGCGGCCCGGTGATCGGCGGCCCAGGCCGCGTAGGTGCGGGCCCGGCGGCCCAGGACCGCCGTCACCTCGTCGGTCAGCCGGGCGTTGCCGCCCGAGGCGATGAACTGCTGGCCGAGTATCGCGCCTTCGGCGAATTCAGGGTCCCGCCCGGCGGCGATCATCTGCTCCTTCGCCACGTCCAGCGGTACGTCGACGGTCTCGACCGGGCGGCCGAGCGCCGTCCGCAGGATCTCCGCCTGGTCGGGTGTGCTCAGCAGCTCCGGTCCGGTCAGTGTGTAGGTCCTGCCCGAGTGGCCGGACGTGGTCAGCGCGGCGACCGCCACCTCGGCCACGTCCCGGGGGTCGATCACCCCCTGGGCGCCCTTCCCGGTCAGATTGGCGATGGGCTGTCCCGCCCTGATGGTCGCGGCCCAGTGCAGGCTGTTGGTGGCGAAGCTGCTCGGCCTGAGGATGGTCCAGGCCGCGTCGCCCGCCCGGAGCGCGTGTTCGCCGGGGCCGTGCCAGACGCTCGTCCTGAGTGCGGTGTGCTCGCCGGTTCCGATGGCCGACAGCTTGACCACTCGCCCGACGCCATGGGCCCGTACGGCGTCGAGTACCGCCAGGTCGTGCCGCTCGATCCACGGCCCCGGCGCGTCGAGGAGGAAGACGGCGTCGGCCCCGGCCACCGCGCTGTCGAGGGAGTCACGGTCGTCGAAGTCCCCCCGTACGACCTCGGCCGGCAGCTTCGCGCCTTCCGGCTTCCGTGTCATGGCCCGTACCCGCTCGCCGCGCTCGGCCAGCAGCCGGACCACTTCGGTACCTATGGTGCCCGTCGCACCCGTAACAAGGATCATGACGAGCACTCTGCCGCCGTACCGCCGGGCGGATATAGGAAAAACCGGCGGTCGTAGAGTGGCCGGTGTGGACACGATGATCCCGGCACCCGCGCTCCGCCCCTGGATCGCGGACGTGACGCTGCCGCGGCCCGACCGGGCTCTGCCGCTGGTGCATCTGCCCGACGCCGCCACCGCGCTGGTCTACCGCCGTACCGGCCCCGGGACCGGCGAGCTGCGTGTGGTCGGCCCGCGCAGCCGCGCTTCGTACCATCCGGGCAAGGAGCTGCCGATGTGCGTGCGCGCCCGGCTGCGGGCCGGCGCCGCCAGGTCGCTCTTCGGGGTCCCGGTCAGCGAACTGCGGGACAGGGCCGTGCCGCTCACCGATCTGTGGGGCGGCCGAGCCGCCGTACTCGAACGCCGGCTCGGCGAACTGACCGGTGCCGAACCGGTCCTGCGGTGCATCGAGGCCGCGCTGCTCGAAAGCCTGCACGGCGGTACGGACCCACGCGCCCCACTCATCAGGGAAGCCGTCGATGCGCTGTCGGGTACCGGCGAACGGGTCGCCGCGCTGGCCCGGCGGCTGTCGGTCAGCGAACGCCATCTGCGCGAACTGTTCACCGACCGGATCGGCCTGGCGCCCAAGCGGTTCGCCCGTATCCAGCGGGTCCGTACCGTGCTGGCCGGGGCGGGCTCGGCGCAGTGGGCCGGCCTCGCCTCCGACACCGGGTACTACGACCAGTCCCACATGGCGGGCGACTTCCGGACCCTGATGGGAGTGTCACCGGCCGCCTTCCGCTCGGGCCGGCTTCCCGAAGCGACGCCCTGCGCCACCTGACGCGGGGCCCGGCGGCCGGGTCCCCACGTCAGGTGACGCGCACTCAGAAGTGCCTGCGATACGCCTTGTTGGCGATCCGCCAGCCGCTGTCGGCGTGGACCAGCAGGAAGACGTCGGTGAATGTGTCCGGGCCGTGCGAGAGCGTCATGGTCGCGGTCGCGACGGTGCCGTGGACGTCGACGGCATCGATCCGGCGCCGGCGGGCCGCCTCGTCCGGGGCGGGCCGGCCGTGGAAGAGGCCGCAGTACTCGTCCAGGCGCCACGACACGAACGCGCCGTCCCTGAGCCCCTCGATATGGGCGGTGGGAAGGAACGCGGCACGGAAGTGCGCCGGGTCGCCGGTCGCGTGGCCGCGGATGTAGGCGCGCAGCGGTTCGAGTACCGCCTCCTCCACCGCGGGGGCCGTGGCGGCGACGGCGATGTCGGCTTCGGGGGCGGCGGGAGTGCCTTCCAGGCCGGCCGCGCCGCGCAGCGGGGTGTCCGACGCGGCGGCCAGCAGCGCCATGTCCTTGGCCAGCGCGCCGATCGTGAAGTCGGCCGTCCCGGTGGCGGGAGGGGCGGTGAGGAAGGTGCGCTTACGGGCCACGAGCCCGCCGAGCTGGCCGAGTTCGAGTACGTCCAGCACCCGGGTGCGGGGCAGCGCGAGAGCATCGGCCTGCCGCAGTGAGTCGCGCAGCGCGAGGACGGCGCCGGCCAGGCTGTTGTTGGCGACCAGCTTGAGCGCGGCGGCAGTCGGGGCGTCATCGACGTGCAGTACGGTGCCCAGCGCTTCCAGGACCGGCCGGGCCCGGTCGAGTGTGTCCTGGTCGGCGGCGGCGAGTATCCGCAGGGTGCCGGAGGCGACGGCCGGCACCGAGCCGAGCACGGGCGCGTGGACGTAGGGCCGGCCGATCCGCCGGGCCAGCGCCGACGCTTCGGCGGGGGCGATGGTGCTGGTGTTCAGCACGACCGCGTCCGGTCGCAGCGAGTCATGGACGGCGTCGAGGACCTCCAGACAGGCCGGGCCGTCGAACAGCGCCAGGAGTACGAGATCGGCCTTCGCCACGGCTTCGTCCGGATCACGGGTCGTCCTGACCGCGTCGGAGGCACGCCCGGAGCGGGTCCAGCCGACGACGTCCAGGCCCTGGGCCGCCAGTCGTGTCGCGATCGTGTCGCCCATGCGCCCCAGGCCGAGTACAGCAACGGTGTGCGGTGTGGTCATGAGTGCAAGACTCGTGCACCGCCACAGCTGCGACAAGCGCATATTCGGCAGGGAAGCCCTGCGGAGACCGCATACCTCTCCGCCATACTGGAGTGATGGAACTGACCGTCTGGCGGACCTTTGTGACCGTGTGCCGACTCGGGTCGCTCTCGGCGGCGGCCGCCGAGCTCCACCACACCCAGTCGGCCGTCTCCCGGCAGATCGCCGGGCTTGAGCAGCAGCTCGGCGTGGCCCTGCTGGAGCGTCATGCGCGCGGGGTGCGCCCCACACCCGCCGGTGAGGTGTTCCACCGGCACGCCCGGACCGTGCTCGACGAGGCCCGACGCGCCGTCCGCGCCGCACGGGAGACGGGCGACGGCACGTCCGGCCGGCCGCTGGCCGTCGGCGCGACACCCTCGCTCGCCGCGGGGATCGTGCCCGAGGCAGTCCGGGGCCTGCTGGAGCGGGCCGGGTCCGTCCGGTGGAGTCTGCTGCCCGGCCTGAGCGCAGAGCTGCACCACCGGGTGAGCGCCGGCGATCTCGACCTGGCCGTCGTCACCGACGCCCCGCCGGGACTGCCCCAGGACCCGCGGGTCGCCCGCGGGTTCCTCGGGCTGGACGAGATGGTCGTCGTCCTGCCCGCCGGCCATCCGCAGGCCGGGCCGGGCCCGGTGCCCATGCGGGCGCTGGCCGACCAGATCTGGGTCGAGGACAACGACGGCTCGGAGGCCCTGCTGCGCCGGCACGCCGCCCGCGCCGGAGTCAGCCCGCGCATCGACCTCGCCGCGGCCGATCTGCCCGGCAAGCTGGCCCTGGTCGCGACCGGTCACGCCATCGCGCTGATACCCGGGGTGCTGAGGCGCGCGCTGCGGGCCGACGTCACGACGGTGGCCCTGGCCGATCCCCCGACCCGCGGCATCTACACGCTCACCCCGCGCCGGGACCCGCACCCCTGGGCCGCGCCCCTGCTCGACCAGCTCGCGGCGGCCTTCGCACCGGGCGGCCGGGCGGGTCCTCAGAGCACCTGACCCGGGTCGCTACCCCAGCGTCCTGCCGAACCCGGCGGCCAGCGGCATCCGCAGCCCCAGCGGCGGCGGCGCGGCGAACGCGTCCACCACCGGCCGTGCGTACGCGTGCGAGAACAGCGCGCCCCGTACGAAGTCCGATGCCAGCGCCACCACTTCGGACCGGTGCTGGCGCAACGAGTGCCCGTCGGAGTGGACTTCGAAGCGGCAGGTGTCGCGGTTGGTCTTCTTGGCGCGTTCCGCGAGCCGGTAGGAGAGTTCGGGGTCGCAGCGTGCGTCCGTGGTGCCGTGGACGAGGAGGACCTGGCGGCCCACCAGCTGCTTCACCGGTTCGGGTTCGGCGGCCACGGCGTCGTCGGGCAGCCACGGGGCGACCGCCAGGACCGAGGTGACCGCGGAGTGGCCCGCCGCGTGCAGGGCCGCCCGGCCGCCCATCCCGTGGCCCGCCAGACAGACCGGGACGTCGCCGTACCGCCGCAGCGCCTCGTCCACGGCCCAGGACGCGTCCTCGGCGAGGTGCGCGTCCGTGCCGTTCCAGCCGCGGAAGCGGTAGCGGACGACATGGGCCGCGAGCCCGTCGCCGCGGCCCGCGCGGGCCAGTCTGCGGGCGGGCGGGCGCAGGGAGACGTACGGGAGGGGCGAGGAGCGGCGCGTGGAGACCGGGTCGCCGTCGGGGAGCAGCAGGACCACACCGCTGACCGCGGACGGTGTCCCGCCTGCCCCAACTGCCGGTCCCAGCCTGGCCTCCGGCGGGGCGGGTGCTTGCTGTGCCATAACGGAACAGTCTCAGAAGCGGAGGTGTACTCCACCCTTCCGAACGGTCACTGTTACATATCGGCGGGGAGCGTTCTACGCGCGTAGGGGCTAAAGTGCCCAGATGACGAGCCAGACCACACAATCGCCCACCACGGATCAGATCGGCCGAGCCCCGAAGGTGCTCCTCCACGATCACCTCGACGGGGGCCTGCGCCCCGGCACGATCATCGAGCTCGCCCGCGCGACCGGCTACACGGCCCTCCCCGAGACGGACGCCGACAAGCTCGGCATCTGGTTCCGCGAAGCGGCCGACTCCGGTTCCCTGGAGCGCTATCTGGAGACCTTCGCGCACACCTGCGCCGTCATGCAGACCCGCGAGGCGCTGGTGCGGGTCGCCGCCGAGTGCGCCGAGGACCTCGCCAAGGACGGCGTCGTGTACGCCGAGATCAGGTACGCCCCCGAGCAGCACCTGGAAGGCGGTCTCACCCTCGAAGAGGTCGTGGAGGCCGTCAACGAGGGGTTCCGCGAGGGCGAGCGGCTGGCCAGGGAGAACGGCGACCGGATCCGGGTCGGCGCCCTGCTCACCGCGATGCGGCACGCGGCCCGTGCCCTGGAGATCGCCGAACTCGCCAACAGCTACCGGGACCTGGGCGTCGTCGGCTTCGACATCGCGGGCGCGGAGGCGGGCTTCCCGCCCACCCGGCACCTGGACGCCTTCGAGTATCTGAAGCGGGAGAACAACCACTTCACGATCCACGCCGGTGAGGCCTTCGGGCTGCCGTCGATCTGGCAGGCGCTCCAGTGGTGCGGAGCCGACCGGCTCGGGCACGGGGTGCGGATCATCGACGACATCGAGGTCGCCGACGACGGCACCGTGCAGCTGGGGCGGCTGGCCTCCTACGTACGGGACAAGCGGATCCCGCTGGAGATGTGCCCCACGTCGAACCTGCAGACCGGGGCCGCCGACTCGTACGCCGGGCACCCCATCGGGCTGCTGCGGAAGCTGCACTTCCGGGCGACGGTCAACACGGACAACCGGCTGATGTCGGGCACCACCATGAGCCGCGAGTTCGAGCACCTGGTCGACGCGTTCGGCTACACGCTCGACGACATGCAGTGGTTCACAGTCAATGCGATGAAATCCGCATTCATTCCTTTCGATGAACGTCTCGCCATGATCAACGACGTCATCAAGCCGGGATACGCGGAGTTGAAGGCCGAGTGGCTCTTCCGTCAGACCGCTGTGACCAGTGGTTCCGCGGCCGGGGCGCGCTGACCCTCCCCTCGCGGGGCGGCCGGGATGAACCCTTTCCGGCCGCCCCGCCGCGTTTGCGGGCGGCGGTGACGGCTGGCTACCTTGCGTAGCCGCTCAATTCCCCTCCCCCCGCAAGGACGTTTTCCTCATGAAGCAGTCTGCCGCCAAGACCCTCGGTGTCGCCGTTCTCGGTGCCGCCTTCGCCGCGGTCGCCGCAGGTTCCGCCTCCGCCGCCGTCGTCCCGGCCACCCCGGACGTCACGGGCACGCTCGGTACGGTCACCAGCACACTCCCGCTGAACGCCGTCACCTCGAAGATCCCGGCCGGCAAGAACAACTCCGTACAGTCCGGGCGGCACGCGGTCGGCGGTGCGAAGCGCGCGCTCAAGGGCGGCAGCGGGGCCCAGGGCAACAAGGGCCTGCTCGGTGGCCTGCCGACCGGGACCGTGACGGACGCGGTGAGCGGCATCGGCCAGTGATCTCCGGCTGACTTTCCCGGCGCGGCCGGGGACGGTCCGCGCGAAGACGGGGCGCACACCCCTCCCCAGGGTGCGCGCCCCGTCCGTCGTGTGCGGGTGGGCGGTGTGCCGTACTACCAGGCGGCCGACGGCGACTTCTCGCCCGGCACCAGGATCCACAGCGCCAGATAGAGCAGGAACTGCGGCCCCGGCAGCAGACAGGAGACCAGGAAGATCACACGCATCGTGGTCGCAGAGGTACCAAAGCGCCGTGCCAGCGCTGCGCACACTCCGCCGAGGACGCGGCCTTCACGGGGGCGGACAAGTGCGGACATGTGGGGCTCCTTCGCGAAGCGTCGCGGGAGCGGTTCCGTTGCGCTCCCTGTATATCCATCATGACGCGCGGCGGTGGTACAGAGCATCGCTCCACGGGGCGATCCCGACCCTGGGAATCGTCGGGGTAGCCCCCTGGAGGGTGTCATCCCGGAGGACGGCGGTCCGCTCCGCCCGCTCCGCCCCCCTGCGCCGCAGCCGGTACCGCACGGCGGGCACCACGAGCACATGCGCCACCGCGACCCCCACCGTGTTCAGCAGCACCGAGTCCACATCGACCACCTGGCCGGGCACCCCGGTCTGCAACAGCTCGATGGCCAGCGAGATCAGCGCACCCGCCGCGACCGTACGGGCCAGCGAGGCCCAGGGCGAGACCCGCAGCCGCCCGCCGGCCAGCGGCAGCAGCACCCCCAGCGGGGCGAGCAGCAGCAGCGCCTCACCGATCCGGCGGGTGGCCTCCAGGGCGCCCAGGTCCAGATCCGCCCTGATCCCGGCGAACGGGGTGAAGTTCGAAGCGGTCACCCACATCACATCCAGCGGGCGCAGGGTCAGCCAGCCGACAACGAGAAGATGCGCGGCGAGGAGCAGAACCCCCACGACGCGAGAACGGATGACGGAGCGACCGCCCCTACCTTGACCCACGCCCCACAAGACGCGGTGAGCGGTGGCATCGGTTCCGCCGACTTTGTCACCGTGCCGTCACCGAATTTCCACCAGGCCCCCACGACAGCCCGCCCTTCCGGTCATCCGGCTCCAGAGCCGCCGCCCTTCCGGCCATCCGCCCTTCCGGTCGGGGCGGGGCGCACTACCGGCGTACGTCCCCCAGCTCCGGGTCGGCGTCCGGCCGGGTCTTCAGCTGCTGGGTGCAGGAGTACGCGCGCGGCGGGTCGCCCTCCGGGCCGCCGAGCACCACCGAGCCGTCCGTCTCGGCCGCCGCGCTCTCCGCGTACGTACACACGATCTGGGCCAGCGCGTTGGCCGGCAGGTCCGCGGGCTCGCGGCTCAGCCGCAGTGTGCCGGCGGGGTCGCCCTTGCGTCCCGCACCCACCGAGAGGGAGCCCCGCACATCGGTGCTGAACCCGGCCGCCCGCTCGGACGCGCTGGGCTTCGCGCGCAGTTCGTCGAGGAGCTTTCCGGCCACCCGTACCCCGTCCGAGAGCGTGCGTCCCTCGGCTATCTGCACCGTACGGTCGACGGGGACCAGCCGGCTCCCGCAGACCAGGTAGACCCGGACCGGGATGCCCTGGGGCTCCTGGGAGGCGCCGTCGTCCGCGGGGAGGTCGCACGGCACCCGCGACGGCGCGGCCCCTGCGTCCACCGGTACGGAAGTGTTCCGGATGCCGCACCCGGCCGCCAGCGCGCACAGTGCGGCGAGGCCCACCGCTGTCGCCGCGGCTCTCGAAGGCCCGGCCCTCATGAGTCGCCGCCTTCCTGACCGTCCCCGGCCGGGTCCACCGGCTCGCGCGGCAGCCGCAGCGCGAACACCGCGCCGCCGTCCGGTGCGTTCGCCGCGGTGATGTCACCGCCGTGGATGTGCGCGTTCTCCATCGCGATGGAGAGGCCGAGACCGCTGCCCTCGGAGCGGGGCCGGGACGCGCTCGCCTTGTAGAAGCGGTCGAAGACGTGCGGGAGCACCTCTTCGGGGATGCCGGGGCCGTTGTCCCGTACCGCGATGACCAGTTCGCCGCCCTCGATCCGTACCGAGACCCGGACCGGCGAGCCGCCGTGCTTCAGCGCGTTACCGATCAGGTTCGCCAGGATCACGTCGAGGCGGCGCGGGTCGAGCCGCACCATGATGCCGCGGTCCGCGTCCAGCTCCACCGCGTCGAGCCAGGCGCGGGCATCGATGCAGGCGGTGATCTGGTCGGCGATGTCGACATCGTCCAGCACCAGCCGGGCCGTGCCCGCGTCGAAGCGGGTGACCTCCATCAGGTTCTCCACCAGCGTGTTCAGCCTGCGGGTCTCGCTCACCACCAGCTGCACGGCGGGCGCGATCATCGGATCGAGGCTCTCCGCCTCCTCCTCCAGGACCTCCGATACCGCGGTGATCGCGGTCAGCGGGGTCCGCAGCTCGTGCGACATGTCGGCGACGAAGCGGCGGCTCGCCTCCTCCCGCTCGCTCATGTTGCTGACCTTCTTCTCCAGCGCCGCCGCCGTCTTGTTGAAGGTCCTGGACAGCTCGGCCAGCTCATCGGTGCCGGAGACCCTGAGCCGGGTGTCGAGCTTGCCCTCGCCGAGCCGCCGCGCCGCCTCGCCGAGGCGCTGCACGGGCCGCAGCACCGTCGTCGCTGCGGCCTGGGCGAGCAGCGCCGAGCCGATCAGCGCCAGCGCGGTGGCGATCGCCAGCGACCAGGCGAGCGAGCTGAGGTCCTGCCGCTCCTGGTCGAGCGAGGTGAGCATGTAGCCGGTGGGGCCGCCTCCGGTGACCTTCGCGCCACCGACCAGGTACGGCGTCCCGTGCAGCGTGACGCGCTGCCAGAAGAGGTGGTAGGCGGAGTGCTGGTCCGAGCCGACCTTCTGCTGCTTGGCCACCGCCTCCTGGAGCCGGTGCGGTACGTCGGAGAGCGTGAAGGCGTCCAGGTCGGAGTAGCCGATGACGGGTTTGCCCTTGGCCCGCTCGCCGACGAGCAGCACGCTGTAGCCGGGGTTGCTGGACGCGGCCATCCGCGCCGCCGTCGTCTGCAGCTCGTTCTGCGTCGGCTGCACCGGCAGCGAGGCGGCCCGGTTCTGCATCTCCTGCCGGAAGTCCTTGAGCGCCGAGTCCTGCGTACGCGTCAGCACCGCCTCGCGGTTGAGCCAGTACGCGATACCGGAGGCGGAGACGGCGGCCGTGAGGGCCACCAGGGCGAAGACGACGACGAGGCGCAGCCGCAGGCTGGTCAGGCGCAGCCCGTGGAAGGACAGACGGGTCACTGAGGCGTGTCCAGCCGGTAGCCGACACCGCGGACCGTACGGATCAGGGTCGGCGAGGACGGCACGTCCTCCACCTTCGCCCGCAGCCGCTGCACACAGGCGTCGACCAGCCGGGAGTCCCCGAGGTAGTCGTGCTCCCAGACCAGCCGCAGCAGCTGCTGGCGGGAGAGCGCCTGTCCTGGCCTGCGGCTCAGTTCGAGGAGCAGCCGCAGCTCGGTCGGGGTGAGCTGGAGATCCTCGCCGTTCTTCGTCACGGTCATCGCCGAGCGGTCGATGACGAGACTCCCGAACGCGGCGGAGTCGGTGGACTCGCGCTCCCCGCGGCGCAGCACGGCACGGATCCGGGCGTCGAGCACCCGGCCCTGCACCGGTTTGACCACGTAGTCGTCGGCCCCGGACTCAAGCCCGACGACCACGTCGATGTCGTCGTTGCGCGCGGTCAGCAGGATGATCGGCAACTGGTCGGTGCGTCTGATCCGCCGGCACACCTCGAATCCGTCGATTCCGGGCAGCATCACATCCAGCACGATCAGATCGGGCCGCTGGTCACGCAGCAGCTGGAGACCGTCCTCGCCGGTGGCGGCTGTGGCCACCCGGTGCCCCTGGCGTGACAGAGACAGCTCAAGAGCCGTACGGATGGCGTCGTCGTCCTCGATCAGCAACAGGAAAGGCACGGAGGTCATTCTGGCCCATGGGACAGGGGAGTTCGACCTCCGGAGGGGTTGCGGGCGCTCCTGTGACTCTGTGTGGAGGTTCCCGTCACCGGGCGGCAGGCGGTACGGGACCGGCCTTCCGTCGCCTCTGCTGTCACTCGGATCACGTCCTGCCCCACCCCTTGTAACGCGCCTGTGACAGTCGGCAGACACCGCCATGAAACTGCGGAGGCAAGCTCTTCACCAACAGACCGAAGCACGACTCCACGGCGGGGGGCGCGAGATGAACACACTGCACAGCAACAACTCCGGCGCAGTAATCACGCGGCTCCACGACGTGGTGACCGCACGCAACACCGAGAAGTCCGGTGCCGCGGGAGGGCGGGGGTGCTCTCGTGGCACCGGGCGTCAGCATCCGTCGTACATGACGGTCGTTGACGCACCGGCGGCGGTCGCCAAGGCGGCCGTACCGAACCAGGCGGCGGCGCACGGGGAGACAGCGGGGGAGCGGCCCTCCGCGTCGGAGGCGGAGTTCACCGCCTACGTGCAGGAACGCCGCGCCTCCCTGTACGCCACCGCCTATCACCTGACAGGTGACCGCTTCGAGGCCGAGGACCTGCTCCAGAGCGCGCTCTTCTCCACGTACCGCGCCTGGGACCGGATCAGCGACAAGGCGGCGGTCGGCGGGTATCTGCGCCGGACCATGACCAATCTGCACATCAGCGCCTGGCGCCGGCGCAAGCTCAACGAGTACCCGACCGAGCAGCTCCCGGAGACGGTGGGCGACACGGACGCGATGCGCGGCACCGAGCTGCGCGCGGTGCTCTGGCAGGCGCTGGCCGGGCTGCCCGAGACGCAGCGCACGATGCTGGTGCTGCGTTACTACGAGGGCCGTACGGATCCCGAGATCGCGGAGATTCTCGACATCAGTGTCGGCACGGTGAAGTCCAGCATCTGGCGCTCCCTGCGCCGGCTGCGCGAGGACGACGTCCTCAGCTTCGGCCGTGACGAGCAGGAGTCCTTCGGCGAGCTCGTCGCCTGAAGGGCCGGGGGGCCGGGGGAGGGACCGCTGTTCCGGGGGGAGACAGCGGGTACGACGGGGGCGGGGGCCCCGGGGGAGAGCACGGGGGGCAACGGGGGTACGGGGGAAGACACGGGGGAGCACGGGGGAAGCGGAACGGGGCTGGACAGGCCGGGGGGGGCTTGTCCAGCCCCGCTCCCGTGTCCGCGGTGTCCGTGTCCGGTGTCCGTGTCCGCGGAGCTACATCTGATCGAGGAGCTTCTTGATGAATCTGCCGGCGTCCTGCGGCGGGTCCGCCTCGGTGACCAGGCGGTCCATGATGAGCGAGTACTGGTCGATCTCCTCCTGCTTGTCGAGGTAGACCGCGCCCGTCAGCTGTTCCAGATAGACCTTGTCCGGCAGGTCCGGTTCGTTGAACCGCAGGATGGTGATGGGGGTGCCGGCCGCCGCCATCGCGCCCACGCTGAACGGGGCGATCTGCAGCGTGACATTGGGCAGTTCGGCCACCTCCATGAGGTATTCGAGCTGCCCGCGCACCACTTCGGCCCCGCCGAAGGGGCGGCGCAGGACGGCCTCGTCCACGACCGCCCACAGAGTGGGAGCCTCCGGCCGGGTGAGCAGCTTCTGGCGCTCCATGCGCAGTTCGACCAGCCGGTCCACCCTGGATTCCGGCGCGCTCGGGTAGCCGAGGCGGGTGACGACCCGGGCGTACGCGGGTGTCTGGAGCAGGCCGGGCAGGAACTGGACCTCGTAGGTACGGATGAGGGACGCGGCCTCCTCCAGGCCGACGTGCATCTCGAACCAGCTCTCCAGCACGTCGTTGTACCGGTGCCACCAGCCCGGCAGGTTGGCCTGCCGCGTCATCTCCAGGTAGTCGGCCCGCGATTCCTCGTCCAGTACCCGGTAGAGGGTCAGCAGGTCGATGACATCGCGCTGTTTGAAGCCGACCTGACCGCGTTCGAGCCGGGTGATCTTGGCGTCCGACGCCCGGATCGCCCGGCCCGCGTCCACCCGCGAGACATCGCGGTCCTGCCGGAGCCTGCGCAGCCGCGCCCCCAGCAGGATGCGCAGCGCCGTCGGCCCGATGTGCTGGTGGTCCAGGTACCGCCTTATGGAAAGCTGTTCACTGCTCGGCCGCTGTATGGCGGTCATGCCAACTCCCGTGAGGCGACTGGACGGACACGAAGAGTGCCAGTGTTCCATCCGACCCCGGGGTGCGTACAGCAGGACGGTGCCCGGCGCTACCGGGGGCCTCAGGCGGAGAGGCCGTCGAACTCCCCGTCCTTGGCCCCGGCGAGGAACGCGGCGATCTCCGCACGCGTGTAGACCAGCGCCGGACCCTGCGGATGGCGGGAGTTGCGCATCGCGACGCTGCCGTCGGGGAGGGCGGCGACCTCCACGCAGTTGCCTCCGGGGGCGCTGTGCCGACTCTTCCTCCAGTTTGCATTTTTGATCAGGTCGGACCGGGTTCCGTTCTCGATCTGTCGCATTTTGACCACTCCTCGTTACGGTGCGCACGTCTGACCAGGCATCATGCATATGCAATTGCAGCTGCACTTGCCGGAGCAATTGCGTCAGCCGGAACTGTAATTGCAGATGCAGTTGCGGCACCATCCCTCGGGGAGGGATAGTGGGCGGCGATCAACCGCTCGTGACGTCTGGCTGCTCCTCGGAGATCGCGATGACATCCCGCTCGACCGGACCAACAGGTGCCTTACCCGGGCCCACCGTCCACCGACTGCTGGGCCGTGCGTTGCGCGACGCCTTCCGGCACGAGGAGACGGATGCCACATCCGTCCGCTTCACGGCCTGCGCGCTGCCGGCCGGCGGCCAGGCGGTCGGCGAGGGCCGCCGGTTCACCGGATCCCTGCTCCACGACTGGGCGTTGAGCCCGCTCGTCGACAACGCGGCGCTCATCGTCTCCGAACTCCTCAGCAACGCACTGCGGTACGGAATGGGGGCACTCCCGGCCTGGTCCGCACCCGGCCAGGCGGTCTGGCTGGGCATGCTGCGCAGGCGCGGGACGGTGCTGTTCGCGGTCTGCGACCCGAGCACGGCCGTTCCGCGGCTCAAGGAGCCGGACTTCCTGGCCCAGTCGGGCCGTGGTCTGCACATCATCGACTGCCTCAGCGAGACCTGGGGCTGGACCACCCCCGACATCGACGGGAAGGCGGTCTGGGCCGCGGTCTCGTGCCCGGCCGGGTCCAGAGGTCCCGACAGCAGGTCGGCCGACATGTACGCGGCGGCCGACCCGTGGCCGGTACCCGCCGCGGTACCCGTCGCCGTACGGCGAACCGTCTAGGCTCGGGCGGGAGTTGGCTTCGCGGCAGCGGGAGCTTCGCCGTACAAGAGCTTCGCAGTACGAGAGTGGGGAACCCGATGGGTGATGTGCCGGGGTGGATCACGGAGGCGGACGGACGGGCGCCCGTCGACCTGCGGACGGACCGGCCGCACCCCGCGCGCGTCTACGACGTCCTGCTGGGCGGCAAGACCAACTACGCGGCGGACCGTGCCATGGCCGACCAGGTGCTCGTGAACCTGCCGTCCGCGCGGCCGACGGCCCTGGCCAACCGGACCTTCATGCACCGGGCGACGCGGTATCTGGCCGCGGAGGCCGGTGTCCGGCAGTTCCTGGACATCGGCACCGGCATACCCACGTCACCCAATCTGCACGAGGTCGCACAGGGCGTGGCCCCGGACAGCCGGGTGGTGTACGTGGACAACGACCCGATCGTGCTGGCGCATTCACGGGCGCTGCACGTCGGCCACCCCTCTGGGCGCACGGCCTATCTGGACGCCGACGCGGCCGACCCGGAGGCCGTACTCGCCTCCCCCGCGCTGCACGAGACGCTGGACCTCGGCAGGCCGGTGGCGCTGAGCATGTGTCTGCTGCTGCACTGGCTGCCCGCGGACTCCGACCCGTACGCGGTGGTGCGGCGGCTGACCCGGGAGCTGGCGCCGGGCAGTCATGTGGTGATCACCCATCTCGCGCGCGACCTCGACCGGGCCGGATCCGGCGCTCTTGAGGCGGACTTCAGGGCGTCGGGGTCGCATCTGAAGGCCCGTACCAAGGACGAGGTGGCCCGCTTCTTCGACGGCATGACCCTGGTCGAGCCGGGCATTGTCGTGCCGGACCAGTGGCGGCCGGAACCGGAGGAGGAAGGGGAAGGGGGCGGCGGCCCGGGCGCGGAGACCGGCACGGCGGATCGCCTCCTGACCGTGGTCGGCACGTCCGACGGCGGAGGTGCCGGTGGCGGGGCGGCCGGTGGGGTCGACGGTGCCGCGGGCGATTACGGCAAGGTCCCGGTCTGGGTGGGCGTCGCCATCAAGGAGAGCTGACCGCAGGGCTGTTACGGGTCCGGGCGGGCCGGAGGGGGCCGCGCTGGTTCACAGCCGGGCCACGCGGGTCGGCGGGGGAGCGCAGCCCGGACCGCAGCCGGGCCGGACCGGCCGGTGGCAGAACCGGCCGGTGGGGAAACTGGCCGATGTGGGATTCGGCCGGTGGGGGATCCGGTCGGCTGGGAGCGCCGCTCGGACCTGCCGGTCCCCGGGCGCTGAGTCGAGGCGGGGGGGCGGGGCAGGGCCGGGCGCGTGTCCGGGGCGGGGTGCCGGTGCGGGG
>NZ_JBHYWP010000051.1:0-23043 GCF_042751845.1 Streptomyces sp. NPDC059398
GGGTCAGGGGCCCGGTGCACGGCGGCGGCCCGGCCGGTCATTCCCTACATGGCAGCGGACATGTTCGCGGCCCACTCCCAGGGGGCGGCTGTTCCGCCCGGATCCGAGTTGAAGTACTCCCACCCGGCCACTCCCCCGAAGTCGCCGTACTTGCCGGAGAGCTGGGACACGGTCGACTTGAGGGTGTCCATGGGCACGTATCCGCTGCCGCAGTTGGCGGGGTTGGTGATGGTGCCCGCCACCACCTTCCCGGCCGGGACGACTCCGTGGTTCACGACACCCTCGTAGCCGCTGGTGTCGTCCAGCGATCCCCAGCCGCAGTAGAACTGGGCGTTGAACCAGCTGATGGACGATCCCCGGTCACGGTAGAGGGCGTCGTAGCCGAACCCGGAGAGATTCCCTCCGCCGTTCAGGGCGGTGGCGACGGGCGCCAGCGTGACGAGGAAGCCGGCACCGAAGTCGCTGTGCAGCTGGTCGATGACGCGTTCGACGCCGGCCAGCGACATCCCCTCCTCCACATCGAGATCCAGGCCGTCCAGGTGGTGGGTGGTGACGACGTTCTTCAGCTTCGGGTAGTACGTGTCGAAGTCGCTGTCCAGCCGCTGGAAGCTGCCCGCCGCGGCACCGCCGACCATGCCCAGCACATGGACGCCCTTGCTCTGCATCGCCGCCAGGTCGTCCCACATCGGGCCGAACTTGGCGTCGTCGGGCGAGGTGTCATTGAGCGTGACACCACCTCCGTCGTTGAGGTGGATCGCGCCGACGATCACATCCGTGACGCCCGTGCCGTGGTCGGTCAGCCCCTTCGGGGAGACATACGAACCGCTGTTGAACTGGGTCTGGTAGTAGACGACGACACGATGGTCAGTGGCCGCCTGTGCCGGTGCGGCCGTCACCAGGGGCGCCGCCAGACTGATGGCTGCCGCACCGGACAACGTTGCCAGGAACCTCTTCCAGCGCATTGCGGGTCTCCTCATGTGGGGGGGGCGCCCATGAAAGCGCCTTTCGGCCCGCTCCACAAGTGCGCCAACTCTTCGCTCTGGACAGCGGACTTGGGCGACAGCAGCGACAAGACCCCTCAACCCGCCCCTGCCGCCCCGGGGATCCTCCTCGCAGGGGCGCCTCTCGGGGCACCGCCCCGAGTGAGGAGTGAGACCCGGGGCGGCGGAGCCGCGAGTGAGGCTCAGCCCAGCCTGATCTCGGGCTTGTGGAGATCGAACCAGACCGACAGATCCAGCGCCCTCTCCAGGTGCGAGCGCTGCTGTGTGGTGATCGTCGCGCCGTCGGCCCCGACGGCCTCCTGGAGCCGGGCGCGATGGCACAGGTCCAGCGCGGGGTGGCCGGAGGCGAGCAGGTCGGAGGTCTGCGCCTGGATGGCCGCCACATAGTGCGGGTCGAAGCTGCCGGGATAACCGCTCTTCTTGCGCTGCACGACCGATTCCGGCAGCAGGTCGCGGGTGGCCTCGCGCAGGATGCTCTTCTCCCGCCCGTCGAACGTCTTCATCGACCACGGTGTGTTGAAGACGTACTGCACCAGCCGGTGATCGCAGAAGGGCACCCGGACCTCAAGACCCACCGCCATGCTCATCCGGTCCTTGCGGTCCAGAAGGGACTGCACCATCCGGCTCAGATGCAGGTAGCAGACCTGCCGCATCCGCTTCTCCAGACCGCTTTCGCCCTCCTTCAACGGGGCCTCGGCCAAGGCGGTGGCGTAGCTGTCGTGCAGATAGGAGTCGAGCTCCAGCGTCCCGGCGAGGTCGCCGGACAGGACGCCGCTCGGGTCGATCGGGGAGTCTCCGGCCAGCCAGGGGAAAGTCGCTGCCTGCCGTCGCTCGTCGTGGAACCAGGGATATCCGCCGAAGACCTCGTCGGCCGACTCCCCCGACAGGGCGACGGTGGACTGTTCGCGGACCGCGGCGAACAGCAGATAGAGCGAGTTGTCACGGTCACCGAGTCCGACCGGCAGGTCGCGCGCGGCGACGGCCGCCCGCCGTACGGCCGGGTCGGACAGCGCGGCGCCGTCCAGCATGATGTCGCTGTGATCGCAGTCGATGTGCTCCTTGACCGCGTGCACGAAGGGAGTGTCCTGGGTCGGACTGATGTCCATGGCGCGGAAGTTCTTCGCCTGGTCGGGGAAGTCGACGGCGAAGCTCCTTACGGTCTCGCCCTGTTCGCCGAGCTGCCTGGCGGCCAGCGCGGTCATCGCGGAGGAGTCGAGTCCGCCGGAGAGCAAGGAGCAGCGGGGCACGTCCGCGACGAGCTGACGGGCGATGATGTCCTCAAGGAGCTCCCGCACATGCGCGACGGTGGCTTCCCGGCCGTCGGTGTGCTCGGTGGCTTCGAGCTGCCAGTAGGCGTACTCACGAAGGCCGTTGCGGTCCAGGACCGCCACATGACCGGGCTTCAGCTCCCGCATGCCCTCCCACACCGCGAAGCCGGGGGTCTTGGCGAACGAGAAGATCTCCCGCAGTCCGTCCTGCCCCACAACGGCCGGGGCCAGCGGGTTGGCCAGAATGGCCTTGGGCTCCGAGCCGAACAGCACGCCGTCGTCGGTCTCGTAGAAGTAGAAGGGCTTGATCCCCATCCGGTCGCGGATCATGACCAGCTTCTCGGTCCGCGGATCCCAGATCGCGAACGCGTACATGCCGTTGAGCTTCCCGGCCAGCTCCTCGCCCCACTGGAGGTAGCCCCGCAGCACGACCTCGGTGTCGGAGTCGGTCTCGAAGCGGTGGCCCTGGCGGCGCAACTCCTCACGCAGTTCGGTGTAGTTGTACGCCTCGCCGGAGTACACCATCGCGACCGTGCCGTTCTCCGTACGCGCCTCCATCGGCTGGGCGCCGCCGGGAAGGTCGATCACGGCGAGCCGGCGGTGTCCGAGCGCGGCCCTCGGTGTCAGCCATGCCCCCTGAGCGTCGGGGCCGCGGCAGGACATTGTCTCGGTCATGGCGTCGACGGTCTCCCGATGGGCCGTCAGGTCGCGTCGGTAGGAAACCCATCCAGTTATGCCGCACACAGAAGACACCTCTCCGTGGGGGAATTAGGTGTAACAACCATCTCTCTTGCTGTGCGGGCTCCACCACCCAGAGCGACGAACCGGCGGAGTGGTGTTTCTCACCGGTAAACACTTGTTAAGTTCGTGTTTCGAACCCGGCGGCACGGCGCCGGTCCGCTCCTACTTGCGCGGATCCCGGAGCCGCCCGAACGCCTTCGTGAGAGCGCTCAGCGGTGAGCCGTCGGCCTTGGTGGCTGCTGCCCTCGCCTGTCCCGGCGCCTGTGAGGACGGCGGCAGGGGCACGCCGTCGCCACCGGTCGCCTCGGCCAGCGCCGCGTGCGCCGCCTCGGCCGCTTCCCGGTACAGATCACGGGAGTTCGTCATGGCGTCCAGCGCATCGGCGTACTGCGCGACCATGCCCTGGGCGTGGACCAGCTCCTCGTCCGGGGTGAGCAGGTGCCAGCCGTGGCGCAGCCGGTTCAGCGCCCGCTCGGCGTCGGCGGAAAGCGGGCGGGGCAGCGCGGCGAACTCCGTGATCTTTCCGAGGAGTTCCGCCGGGGCCGAGCCGTCCAGGAAGACATTGCGTACGGTGAAACGCCCGGCATCGATGTCCGAGCCCTGCGCGTCCATGGGCAGGATGACGGCGCCACCGCGCGGCAGCCGCACACCCAGCTCGCGCTTCATCGCGACATCGGCGATCTGCGTCTGCTCCGGCGTGGCCCGGTGCTCGACCACCCGGTGCCGCAGGCTCGGCGGCAGGAACACCGAGACGGGCTGTCTGCCCCGCTCGTCCGGTGTCATCGCCTCATGCACCACGACATGGACGAACCAGCTCTGCCGCGTGCACTCGCGCAGCCGGCGGCGCAGTTCGTCGTCGTCCTTCGGCAGATGGTTCACCGTCCGCAGACGTACGCCCGGCACGGTTTCGTGGTCCCAGGGGACCTGGTCGCTGTCCGGCCAGAACATGGTGGCGGGCGAGGGCCAGTGCGCCTGCCACGGCCGCTCGGCCTCGGCGGCGAGGACCCAGGTGACGCCCTCACCCTCCTTGCGGCGGGCCTCGGGATCGTAGGTGGTCAGCTGGGCGCGCACCGTGACGTCGTCGGCCACCGGCCAGCGGGCCTCGAAGAGGCGGCGGGCCGACGGGCCCGGGTCGGCGGACTCGTCCCGCGGGTGCAGGACGGTCGAGCGCGCGGCCTCGGCGGGGTCGAGGTCCCGGAAGTCGCCGAGCACCCCGGCCGCCTTGAGGGCGATCAGGTTACGCCGGACGTCCTGCTCGGGCTCGGGCCCGAGGTGGCGCCCCCTCCCCAGCCATACGGTGTCCGGGACGGGCGTCGTTGAGGTGCTCTTCTTGGCCATGTGATCGTTCTGTAGGGGGCTCGGGGCCCGACCAGTATGGTCCGTGGGCCTGTCGATGGAAGGTACCCCGTCCGCGCCGCACCACGCTCGAACGACCGTACGCGGATGTCAGGGCAGCGCGCGGTGCCGGTCCTGGCCGCCGCCGGCCCGGCGACGGAACCGCCCACCCGAACCGTGCCACCCGGCCGCGAACCGGGTCACCGGGCGGGGGCGGGACACCGGGCGGGGCAGACCACCGGCCACCAACCGGGCCATCGGCCGGGGACCGGCTCACCTGTCATGCACCCGCCGCTCGGCAGCGCCCCACGCCGTGGCGTTGCCCCGCGGTTCGTAGCGCACCAGCGGCTGGGTGCGGGCGATGAGCACACGTATGGCGGCACGGTCGTCCAGTACGCGACGGGCGCGCGCCTGGACGAGCGCGTTGCCGAGGGCGGCGGCCTCGGCCGGGCCCGCCACGACCGGCAGGCCGCAGGCGTCGGCGGTCAGCTGGCACAGCAGGGCGTTGCGGGCTCCGCCGCCGACGATGTGCACGGTGTCGACCGGTCGGTCGGCGAGTCTCATGGCGGCGGCGATCGCGCGGCGGTGCGCGAGGGCCAGTGAGTCGAGGATGCAGCGGACCGTCTCCGCCTGGGTACGCGGAACGGGCTGGCCGGTGGCGCGGCAGGCGGCGGCGATCCGCTCGGGCATCCGGCCGGGGGCGAGGAACGCGGTGTCGCCCGCGTCCACGACCGACCTCAGCGGCGGTATGCCGGCGGCGTCCCGCAGCAGTGGGGCGAGATCAGGGCCACCCCAGGCCCGCAGACACTCCTGGAGCAGCCAGAGGCCCATGATGTTGCGCAGATACCGGACGGTGGAGTCGGTGCCGAGCTCATTGGTGAAATTCGCCGCCCGGCTCGCCTCGCTCAGGACGGGGGCGTCCAGCTCCAGGCCCGCGAGCGACCAGGTGCCGGTGCAGATGTACGCGAAGCGGGCGGTGGACGCCGGTACCGCTGCCACCGCGGACGCGGTGTCGTGCGAGCCGACCGCGGTCACCGGGACCGGGCCGGTCAGCCCGGTCTCCTCCAGGACGTGCGGCAGCAGCAGCCCCGCCGGGTCGCCGGGTCTGCGCAGCGGAGCGAACATCCCGAGGTCGATGCCGAGCCGTCCGGCGATGCCGTGGGCCCAGTCACCGGTGCGCGGATCGATCAGCTGGGTGGTGGAGGCGTTGGTCAGCTCGGTGCCCGGCTGCCCGGTGAGCCAGTACGTCAGAAGATCGGGCACGAGCAACAGGCGCTCAGCCGCAGCGAGTTGGGCGCTCCCCTGGGCGGCGAACAGCTGATAGAGCGTGTTGAAGGGTGCGTACTGCACTCCGGTGGCCGCGTACAGCTCGGCGGCCGGCACCGTCTGCCACACTCGCTCCGCGACCCCTTCGGTGCGGCCGTCGCGGTAGTGCACCGGATTGCCGAGCAGCGCGCCGTCCGCGTCGAGCAGCCCGTAGTCGACGGCCCAGCTGTCGATACCGACCGAGGTCACCGGCCCCGCGGCCCGCAGCCCGTCGAGCACGCCCGCGTACAGCGACAGCACGTCCCAGTGCAGGGTGCCGCCCGTCCGTACGGGGCGGTTCGGGAAGCGGTGAGCCTCCGTCAGGTCAATTACGTCAGGGCCGATCCGGACGGCCATCACCCGCCCACTGGAGGCACCGAGGTCGACTGCGGCGAAGGTGAGGGGGGCAGCGGGGGTCACGGTGGCCTCGCGGAGGGGTCGTCGGGTGGACTGCGGAGACGGCGTGCGGGGCGCGTCCGCGGTGACAGGGAGGACGGACCGAGGTCAGCGCGGGAACGCCGCCGTAGCGGGGTGGACTCAGGTCGCACGAGCGCCGCGGTGGCGGGGACGGGCCCGGGTCGCACGAGCGCCGCCGTAACGTGAGGGCGGGCCCGGCTCGCACGAGCGCCGCCGTAACGTGGGAACGGGCCCGGGCCGCACGAGCGCCGCCGTGGCGGACCGGGCGAGCGGGCGCAGGAGCCCCGCCGGATGAGGGCGGCCAGGAGTCAGCGCAGGAACGCCGCTGCGACGCCCGCGTCCACCGGGATGTGCAGCCCAGTGGTGTGCGTCAGGTCCCCGCCCGTCAGCGCGAACACCGCGTTCGCCACATGCTCAGGCAGGACCTCGCGCTTGAGGAGGGTGCGCTGGGCGTAGAACTCGCCGAGCTTCTCCTCCTCGATCCCGTACGTCGCCGCGCGCTGCGCGCCCCAGCCGCCCGCGAAGATCCTCGACCCGCGTACGACCCCGTCCGGATTGACGCCGTTGACCCGGATCCCGTACTCCCCCAACTCTGCCGCGAGAAGTCGTACTTGGTGGGCCTGGTCGGCCTTCGTGGCGGAGTACGCGATGTTGTGCGGGCCGGCGAAGACCGCGTTCTTTGAAGTGATGTAGACGATGTCGCCGCCGAGGGACTGGGCCCTCATCACCCGTGCCGCTTCGCGCGAGACGAGGAAGGAGCCGCGCGCCATGATGTCGTGCTGCAGGTCCCAGTCCCGGGCGGTCGTCTCCAGCAGCGGCTTGGAGATGGAGATGCCCGCGTTGTTGACCACCAGATCGACACCGCCGAACGCCAGCGTCGCGGTCCTGAACGCCTCGGCGATCTGCTCCTCGGATGTCACGTCCACGGTCACCGCGACAGCCCGGTCCGGACCGCCCAGCTCAGCGGCCACGGCTGCGGCGCTGTCACCGTCCAGATCCGCGACCACCACACAGGCCCCCTCCGCCACCAGACGGTGTGCGACGGCCTTCCCGATGCCGCTGCCCGCCCCCGTCACCAGAGCCACCCGGGCCGCGAGCGGCCTGGCCGCCGGCATCCGCCGCAGTTTGGCCTCCTCCAGCTCCCAGTACTCGATGCGGAACTTCTCCGACTCCTCGATGGGCGCATAGGACGAGACAGCCTCGGCGCCGCGCATCACATTGATCGCGTTGACATAGAACTCCCCCGCCACCCGCGCCGTCTGCTTGTCCTTGCCGAAGGAGAACATCCCGACACCCGGGACGAGCACGATCGCCGGGTCCGCGCCCCGCATGGGCGGCGAGCCGGGCTCCGCGTGCCGGTGGTAGTACGCGGCATATTCCTCCCGGTACGCGGTGTGCAGTTCCCCGAGCCTCGCCACCGTCTCGTCGAGCGGTGCGGTGGGCGGCAGGTCGAGAACGAGCGGCCTGATCTTGGTACGGAGGAAGTGGTCCGGGCAGGAGGTGCCGAGGGCCGCCAGCCGCGAGTGCCCGGCGCTCGCGAGGAAGTCGAGGACGGCCCCGCGGTCGTCGAAGTGGCCCACTTGCGGCCGGTCCTGCGAGGCGAGCCCCCTGATCACCGGGGCCAGCTGCGCGGCCCGCTCCCTGCGCTGCGCGCCGCCGAGGGCCGCGTACCCCTCGACCATCGGCCCGAACGGCTCGGCCCTGCCGTGCTCGGCGAGGAAGGTCTCGGCAGTGCGGATGATGTGCAGCGCGTTCTCCTCGCACTCCTCCGAGGTGCCGCCCCAGGCGGTGATGCCGTGGCCGCCCAGTACACAGCCGGTCGCCCGCGGATACGCCTCCCGCACGGCGGCGATGTCCAGCCCGAGCTGGAATCCCGGGCGGCGCCACGGCACCCACACGACCCGCTCGCCGAAGCACTCGGCGGTCAGCCTCTCGCCGTCCGCCGCGCAGGCGAGGGCGATTCCCGAGTCGGGGTGGAGGTGGTCGACGTGTGCCGCGTCCACCAGGCCGTGCATCGCGGTGTCGATGGACGGCGCCGCACCGCCCCTGCCGTGCAGGCAGTAGTCGAAGGCGGCGACCATCTCGTCCTCGCGGTGCACCCCCGGATACACGTCCTTGAGCGCCCGGAGCCGGTCGAGCCGCAGTACGGCGAGACCTTCGGCGGTGAGCGTACCGAGGTCGCCGCCGGAGCCCTTGACCCACATCAGCTCGACCTCGCCCCCGGTCACCGGGTCGGTGCCGGTGCCCTTGGCGGAGGTGTTGCCACCCGCGTAGTTGGTGTTGCGCGGATCGGAGCCGAGCCGGTGCGAGCGGGCCAGCAGTTCTTCGGACGGGGTCGCGGAGGCCATGAGACAAGTCCTTACGAGGTGAGGTCGCCCGATTGAAACGAATCAAACATGGCCCGTACGGAAGAAGTCCGTCAAGACATTGACCCGCACCCGTGCGATCACTTGTGTGACATGAATCCTTTCAGCAGCCCCTGTTCCTCTGCCCCGGGCCCCGTTCCCGGTCAGCCGCGTGCACCGAACCAGGCCGTCAGCGCCTTCTCCAGGAGCGCGTGGTCCGGTGGGGTGCCCGTCCCGGCGGACCACGCGACGATGCCGTCGGGGCGGATCAGCAGGGCCGCGATACCGCGGTGCGCCTCCTCCGCGGCCAGGCCCGCCGCCACCAGCCCGACCCATGGCGCCCAGTCGGCCGCCGGTCCCGCCTCCGCTCCCGGCGCGATGAGTACCCCGCGGCCGGTCACGGTGTGGTCCGACAGCCGCGAACCGTCGTCGAGGCGCAGGTCCGGGACCGGGCACCCGAGCAGCGGCATCGACTCCTCGGACACCCCGTCCGCGTACGGCATCGGGTGCCGGCTGTCGAGGCCCCCCAGCATGCGCCCGAAGAACGCGTTGGCCTCGTCGACCTCCTCCAGCAGCTCACCCATGAGGTCGCGCAGGGCCCCCACATGCGGGCCGGGACGCATCAGGGCGACCTGTGCGCGGGTGTTGGCCAGGACGCGGGCGCCCACCGGGTGACGTTCGGCGGTGTACGTGCCGAGCAGCCCGTCGGGCGCCCGGCCGCCGACCACCGCCGCCAGCTTCCAGCCCAGGTTGACGGCGTCGAGGAGCCCGAGGTTGAGTCCCTGCCCGCCGAACGGCGAGTGCACATGTGCCGCGTCGCCCGCGAGCAGGACCCGGCCGCTGCGGTAGTCGGTCGCCTGGCGGGCGTTGTCGGTGAAGCGCGTGGCCGACCTGACCGCGGTCACGACGACGTCCGTACCCGTGACATGGCTCGCCGCCGCCTGCAGTTCCTCGACGGTGACCGGTGCGTCACGGTCGGCGGGCGGACCGTCGAAGCGCGCCAGGAAGAGCCGGCCGGGAGTCGGTCCATAGGCCATCATGCCGGTCTCGGTACGGCGCCAGCCGTACGGCAGGAGTGCATCGGGGTCGGCGTAATCGGCCACGATCTGATGCCCCGTCATAGTCGGTTCCGTACCGGGGAACACGAAGCCGCTGAGCTTCCGTACGAGGCTGCGCCCGCCGTCGCACCCCACCAGCCAGCGGCCGCGCAGTGTTTTCCGTCCCCCCGGCCCGTCGGTCCCGACGTCCACACCTCCGGCGTCCTGGGTCAGTCCGGTGACGGCCCGTCTGCGCTCGATCCGCACCCGGGGCAGCGCTGCCACCGATTCCCCGAGGATCGCCTCCAGGGCCTGCTGGCCCACCACCGCCATCGCCCGCTCACTCTCACCGCGTTTGGCCGCGTCGATGCTCCACAGGCCGGCGAAATGGCCCTTGCCGCCGAAGGCCGCCTTCCTGCCGACCGTGGCGGCGACCTCGCCGGACGAGGCGCCGGTCTCCTCCAGATCACGCATACGGGCGTCGAGTTCGGGGTTCTTGGCGCGGAAGTTGCTGAGGATGTCGGACATGGTCCGCAGCGAAGCCGCGTCCAGGGCGGGGCCGAGTCCTCTGCGCCGCAGGGCCTCCACGGCGAGGGGGCCGATCGCTCCGGCCTTGACCGTCGGATCGATCTCGGTGTTGCGCTCCACGACGAGACAGGAGACCCCGGCGATGCCCAGCTCATGGGCGAGCATCAGGCCGGTCGGCCCTGCCCCCGCGATCAGCACGTCGGCGTCGAACTCCTCGGGCATGGGGTGAGTTGTCATGGGAACGAGTATGCGCGAAAACTTTTATTGACTACAAGCTTTGAGCCGAATCCATTTTTCTCGTACGGTGGGCCCATGGCAGACAGGCAGGCCGACGCACCCCCACTGGGGCGGCGGGAGCGCAAGAAGCGGGAACTGCGGAACCACATCTCGGGCGTCGCGACGCGGATGTTCCTGGAGCGCGGCTTCGAGGCCGTCACGGTGGCCGAGATCGCCGAGGCGGCGGACGTGTCCGCGATGACGGTCTTCAACTACTTTCCGCGCAAGGAGAACCTCTATCTGGACCGCGGGCCGGAGATCACCTCTCTGCTCACCGCGACGGTCCAGGACCGCGATCCTGACGAACCGCCGCTGGCGGCGCTGCGCCGGATGGTCCTGCGCCTCATCGACGAACGCCATCCCCTGAGTGGCCTGGTCGACGGCATGGGCCACTTCCTGCAAGTGGTCCTGGACAGCCCGGCGCTGAGCGCCCGCTGGCGCGAGATGTCCGAGGAGGCGACGGTCGCGCTGACGGAGGCCCTGGCCGTCGCCGCGGGCCGCTCGCCGCTCGATCCGGAAGTGCGTTATACGGCCGCGTCGGTGCAGACCATCCGTGACACCGTCAACCGTGAAGCGGCACGGCGTACGGCCGCCGGGGAAAGGGCGGACGCGATCCACCCCGGTCTCCGTCTCCTGGCCGGCCGGCTCTTCGACGCCCTGGAGGGCGGCGTCGGCGCGGACTGGGGTACGGCACCGGGCCCGTCCCGGGGGTAGCCCCTCGCGCTGGACCGCAACATGCCCTCCGTCCCGGCCACCCCGGGGTCAGAGCATCTCCAGCGTTCCCCTCCCCGCCGGGGGAGGAAATGCCCCGTCCAGAGCCCGCAGGTCCTCGTCGGTGAGGCGCAGATCGAGGGCCGCCCGGTTCTCCTCCACATGGGCCGCGGACGATGCCTTGGGGATGGCGATGACGTTCTCGTGCCGCAGCACCCAGGCGAGTGCCACCTGAGCCGGGGTGCTCCCCTGCGCGGCGGCCACCGCCCCCAGGGCCTGGTGCCCCAGCAACCGGCCCTGCTCGACCGGTGAGTACGCCATGACCGGCACCGACAGCTCCCGGCACCGAGGGAGGAGCGCGTGCTCGGGGCCGCGCCGGGTGAGGTTGTAGAGCACCTGGTCCGTCTGGGGGCGCGCCCCGCCCGGCAGCCCGTCCAGATCGTCCACGTCGAAGTTGCTGACGCCCCACGAGCCGATACTGCCGTCCGCCACCAGCGCCTCGAAGGCCTCGACCGTCTCGGCGAGCGGTACGCCGCCGGGCCAGTGCAGCAGATAGAGGTCGATCCGGTCGGTCCCCAGCCTGCGCAGGCTCGCCCGGCAGGCTTTGACGGTGCCGCGGGCATCGGCGTTCGACGGCAGTACCTTGCTCACCAGGAAGACCTCGTCCCGCCGGCCGCGGATCGCCTCGCCGACGAGTTCCTCGGCGGCGCCGCTCCCGTACATCTCCGCCGTGTCGATCAGCGTCATGCCCAGGTCGATACCCCGGCGCAGCGCGGTGAGTTCGCCGGAGCGCCGCGCGGGATCGTCCCCCATGTGCCAGGTGCCCTGCCCCAGAGCGGGCACCGCGGCCCCGGAGGGGAGTGTCACTGTGCGAACCGCTGTCATCGTGGGTCTCTCCTCTGGTGCGCGCCTGGGCCCTGTCCCGGACCGGGGCGGACCTCGTAGCCACGGGGGCTTGATCCAGGATCGCAGGCCGCGGGACGGCGGGCCCGTCAGCCCCGGCCCTGTCCGTCACCGGTCATACGGGGTGCCGGGCCCGGGGCTGACGGGTCCGGGGCCGTCGTGCGGTGGCTCCGTTCACCCGGATCCGGCGGGCTCCACAGACGGGTGGCGCAGCAGCCGTCCGCCGACCGCCGCGGCGAACACCACCACACAGGCGGCGAAGACCAGCCCGGCGTCGCGGAGGCCGAGCGCGAGGGTGAGCGCTCCGACTCCGATCACCGGCAGTGAGATGCCCAGATACGCCACCACGAAGTAGGCCGACGTGGTCTCGCCGCGCCGGTCCTCGGGCGCTCGGGCGCTCACCGCGGCCATCCCGGCCCTGAACGAGAGTCCCTGGCCGAGCCCCGACACCACCGCGCCCACCACCAGCAGCGCCAGCGAGGTGAACAGCAGGGAGCAGCCGATGCACACCATTCCGGCCACGAGTACGAAGCACCCTGCGGGGAGCGCGCGCGCCACACCGATCCGGACCATCGCCAACTGCCCCACCGTGGAGGCCGCGAACGCCGCGAAGACCACCGCTCCGGATACCGCCAGGTCCTGCACTCCCAGTGTCTTGGCCATGAAGCTCGGTGCGACCGAGGTGAAAAGACCGAACATCGAGAACCCGGCGAAAGCGGCCAGCGCGGCGGGGACGAACACGCCGCGTACCTGCTGGGGTACGTGTGGCAGCCTGGGCCGCAGCGCGGGGCGCGGCTCGCGGCGGGGTACGGTCTCGGGCAGCGGGAGCGTCAGCGCGATGGCCAGCGCCAGCAGCCCCAGGTGGACGAGGTACGGCAGCCGCAGCGGCCAGGGCGCGTAGGCCGCCAGAATCCCGGCCAGCAGTGGCCCGCAGCCCAGGCCGCCCATGTTCGCCGCGGTCGCCGCGAATCCCGCCCGGCCGCGCCGGTCTCCCGGCGCCAGCTCCATCACGGCGACGGTGGCGGTGCCGGTGAAGAGCCCCGCGGACAGCCCGGAAAGGACCCGGCCGGTGAAGAGCAGCGGCAGGCCCCCCTCGAAGACAAAGCACAGCGCGCTCGCCACGGAGAACCCGAGCGCCGCCAGCAGCACCGGGCGCCGGCCCAGCAGGTCCGAGAAGTCGCTCGCCAGGACGAGTACGGCGATGACTCCGGCCGCGTACGTCGCGAAGATGATCGTCACCATCAGTGACGAGAACCCGATCTGCTCCTGGTAGAGCCCGTACAGCGGGGTGGGCAGAGTGGTTCCGGCCATGCCGACCGCGAAGGTGAACGCGGCCGCCTTGTACTGCCAGGGCCGCGCCGGCGCCGGGCTCGTCGATGCTCTGTCCATAGCGAACACCGTAACGACCGGGGCGCCCCGGCGCGGCGCGGGAAGGTCCGGGCGGACCCGGCAGGGGCAGGGCGCTCCCGCCGGGTCCGTCCGTCTCAGTCCAGGGTCGCCCCGGACGTCTCGGGCGCCCAGGCGAAGGACACCACGGCGCCGAGTACCAGGAACACGCTGAGAATCGTCATGGACGGCGAGAAGCCGAGATGGTCGATGCTCATCGGCAGCAGAAAGGTGCCGACGGCGGAACCGACCCGGCTGAGGCCGTTGAGCAGTCCGACACCGGAACTGCGCAGAGCCGTCGAGAAGAGCTCAGGGGGATAGACCTGGTCGAGATTGGACGAGGCCGACATCATGAAGGTGAAGACCAGGAAGAGAACGAAGAGCAGAAGCTTCGGCGCTCCCGGCCAGACCCCCATGGGGCCCAGTGCGACAGCCATCACCGCAAAGGACCCGATGACGAATCCGCGGCGTGAGAATCGCGCCACGAACCAGAGTCCGGCGATGCTGCCGAGCAGAAGGAAAACGTTCAGCAGCCCGTCGCCGAGAAAACCGCCCTTCAGCCCGAACTTGGCCATGACGATGGGCAGGAATGTGTAGATGGCGAAGTAGGGGATGACCTGGCAGTTGTAATAGAGGACGCCGAATGCGGTCTTGCGCCATTGTTCCGCGCTGAACAGTCCGCGATAGGAGGCCGAGGGGGCCTTCTCGGTGCCGGGACCGGCGGCGATGGAGGCGAAGTCCACATGCCGGCCGATGTACTTCTCCACGACGGCACGGGCCTCTTCCACCCGCCCCTTGCTGATCAGCCATCGAGGTGATTCCGGGGTGCCGATGCGCATGAGCAGGACCACCAGCGCGGGCAGCGCACTGCTGGCCAGCAGCCACCGCCAGGCGTCGCCGCCCTGGTCGATGAGGTAGTTGCCGAAGAAGAAGGAGCAGATGTAGCCGATCGTCCACATGGCGGTGAGCGAGGCCAGCAGAAATCCGCGGTGGCGCCGGGGACAGAATTCGGCCACGAGCGTCGGCCCGATCGCGTAGTCGGCGCCGATCCCGATCCCGATGAGGAGCCGCAGGACGAAGAGCTCCACCGGCCCGCCGGCCCAGAACTGCGCGATCGACGCCACAGTGATCAGAACGAAGTTCAGCATGTAGAGCTGCTGACGTCCTATGCGGTCCGCAAGCCAGCCGAGGGTGATGCTGCCGATGAAGATACCGATGAGCGCCGAGGCCCCCAGCAGCCCTTCCCAGGCGGAGCCGAATCCCATCTGGGGCCGTATGAGCGTCAACGCGATTCCGATGACGCCGAGTTGGTATCCGTCGGAAAAATTGGCCCCGAAGGTGAGCGCGGTGATTTTGATATGGAATCTGTTGAGAGGCGCGTCGTCAAAGGGGACGAGTTCCGGCTCTGCCACCGGAACAGGAGCTAGCTTATTTTCAGGCATCGTCCCACTTAGGTCCTATCCTCGTGGAAGTCGTCTTTCCCGGCGCCCGCCCACGTACGGTCAGGTGCGGGCCGGCGGACGGTGGAGTCCCGCCCCGCACCCTTGCCACGCCATGAATAACAAGTTTCATGTAGATTCATCGATGAATGGAAACGTGTCAAGAGGTGGGCCGCGATTGATCGGAACGGTCTTCGAACTGACGGCCCGTCAGCCTGTGTTCGGGCTGTCCGGCGAAGGCGTACGAGGGGCCGGACGAGGCCTGAGGACTGGCCCGCAGCACTGAGCCGGGCCCCGGCCGGAGGCGGTCCGCCCCGGGCGGGGCCCGGCGTCCCTGCCGTACGGCCTCAGTGAGCAGGTGGGAGACTCATTTCGCCGAGGCTCACCACTCCGCGTACGATGCCCAGCTCCACCAGATCCTCGGGGCGCAGACGCAGTTGCTCGGCGGTCTCCCCGATCCGGTCCGGGCCGCGCTTGAGGATGGCGGCGGCCGCCTCCGGCGCGATCACCGAGAAGTAACTGTCCTGCGCGGCCCAGAGGTTGCCCGGCGCGGCCAGCGCCAGTGCGCCGCCGGAACCGCCCTCGCCGACGAGGAGCGAGGTGAGCGGCACCCGGGCGGTGGCCATGGCGTGGAAGAGCCCGGCGATGGCCGGACCGGCCCCGGACCGTTCCGCTTCGGCGTCGTTGGCGGCGCCGGGTGTGTCGATGAGGGTGAGGACCGGGATGCCCAGAGCGTCGGCGAGGGTGACCAGACGGGTGGCGGTGCGGTAACCGGCGGGACGGGTCGGCGTACCGCACTGCGCCGCGTAGGCGACGGTCCGCCCCCGGTGGATTCCGAAGCCGCAGCGCATCCCCGGGTCGGTGCCGCCGCACCGGTCCCCCGAGATCTCCCGGACGGGGCCGCCGAAGTAGGCGGTGAGACAGGCGGCGGCCCGTGGGCGACCGGCTGACCGGGCCAGGGCGACCGCCTCCAGGCCGGTGAGGCCGCGCCCCGGTCCGGTGACAGGCGTGCCGGGCGGCTCGGGCGCCTCGGCGCCCCGCGGTCCGGACAGCAGCAACAGCCAGTCGGCCAGGGCGGTACGCAGCTCATCGGAGTGGACCAGCGCGTCGATGTGCCCGGCGGCCCGTTGACCTTCGGCGCTGTACGCGGCCGGGTCGGCGTCCGGTGGCCGTACCCGTGATCCGGCGAATCCCACCTGCCCGCCGGGCAGCGCGAGGACGATGTCCGCACCGGCTCCGAGGGTGGCCCAGCCACCGCCCGTCGTGGGGTCGCGCGCGACCGCGATCTGCGGGATACCGGCGGCCCGCAGCAGCGCGGACTGCCGTGCCACACGCTGTAGTTGGGTCAGCGCCCGCATGCCCTCCTGCATCCGGCTGCCACCGGTGGCGGTCAGCGTGACGAGCGGGAGGCGCCGCTCCCCCGCCAGGGTGAAGGCCGCCTCCAGGAGGTCACCGGTGGCCTCGCCGAGCGAGCCGCCGAGGAAGCCGAACTCGAAGGAGACGAGAACGGCGCCGCTGCCGCCGACCGACGCGGTCCCGCAGACCACGGACTCGCGCTCACCGGTCGTGGGGGGGGGGGGCGGGGGGGGCGGCGGGGGGCCCGCGCGCCCCCCCCCCGCGCCGCCGCGCCCCGCCCCCCCCCCCCCGGGGGGCGGGGGGGCGGGCCCCCGCCCCCCCGCCCCCGAGCCGGCGCCCCCGCCCCCGCGGGGGCCCCCGTCGGCCGCTCCGGCGCGCGGCGGGGGCGCCAGTTCGGTGAAGGAACCCGGATCCGCCACGGCGCCGATCGCCTCGCGTGCGGTCCACGCCTCAGGCATGCAGCGCGCGCTTCATGATCTTGCCCATGTCGTTGCGGGGCAGCTCGTCGAGCAGCCGCACCTCGCGGGGCCGCTTGTGGGGAGCCAGCTGCTGTGCCACATGCCGGCTCAGCTCGTCGGCGGTGGGCGGGCGCCGCATGTCCGCGGGGACGATCCAGGCGACGATGCGCTCCCCCAGGTCCGGGTCGGCCTCCCCGGTGACCGCCGCCTCACGTACCGAAGGGTGGTCGAGCAGGGCGTTCTCGATCTCCCCCGCGCCGATCTTGTAGCCGCCGCTCTTGATGAGGTCGGTGGCCTTGCGGCCGACGATGCGTACGGCCCCGTCGGGATCGCGCGTCGCCATGTCGCCGGTACGGAACCACTCGCCGTCGAAGGCCGCGGCGGTCGCGTCCGGGCGGTTCAGATACTCGGTGAACAGGTTGGGGCCCGACACCTGGATCTCACCGACGCTCTCACCGTCGTACGCCGTGATCTCCTCGCCTGTCTCCTCGACCAGCCGGACCTGCACCCCGTTCAGCGGCACGCCGACCGTGCCGGGCCGGGGCTCGCCGTCGGCGCGGACGCTGGTGTTCATCAGGGTCTCCGTCATGCCGTACCGCTCGATGACCCGCCGCCCCGTGGCCGAGGCGATGCGCTCGTGGTCGTACACGGGGAGCGCGGCCGACCCCGACACCAGGAGGCGGGCACCGGACAGCGCAGCGGAGAGCGCGGGGTCGTCGGCGAGGGCGTCCGCGATGCGGTGGTACATGGTGGGGACGCCGAAGAACATCGTTCCGTGGGCGGCCAGTTCGCGGGCGACCGCGGCCGTCTCGAAGCGGCCGGCATGGTGCACGGACCCGCCCCGGCGCAGCGGTCCGAGAATACCCAGGATCAGCCCGTGGACGTGGAAGAGGGGGAGGCAGTGGACCAGTACGTCGTCGCCGGTCCACTCCCAGGCGTCGGCCAGCGCGTCCAGCGTGGAGGTGATCGCCCGGCGGGGCAGGACGACGCCCTTGGGCGGTCCGGTGGTGCCTGAGGTGTAGACGATCAGCGCGGGCGCCCCGGCGGACGGCTCGGCGGGGAGCTGGGGAGGCCCGGACGCCGCCCGTACGTCGATGTCCAGCCGGTCCAGCCCGGTCAGCGCCGGGGGCAGTTCGTCGCCTGGCGCCGCGAGGACCAGCGACGGGGCGCTGTCGGACAGGATGTGCGTCAGCTCGCGCTCACCGGTACGCGGATTGAGCGGTACGGCGGGCACTCCGGCGAGCAGCGCGGCGACCACGCCCACGGCGGTCTCCAGGGTGGGCGTGGCCCAGACGGCGATCCGGCCGGCCCCGCCGATCCGGGACGCCAACACACCTGCTGCCGCGGCCAGTTCGGCATGGGTGAGCGACCGGTCGCCGAAGGTCAGCGCGGGACGGGCCGAGCCGGCGGTCAGGGCCGGGAAGAGAGGGGGCATACGTCGGACTCCTCATTTCGTGGTGGAGGGCTGAGCGGGGCGGGCGGTCGGCGGGGTCGCGCGACGCGCTGTCGTCGGCGTCGGTCGGTCCAGGTACTCCTCCTCTCAGGCCACCCCGACCCTCTTACCCGGTACGCCGCCGGGCTCCTCACCGGACGTACGCGACCGCACCACCAGCTGCGCCACCGCGGTGACGGCGAGGTTGGGCAGCAGCGCCACCAGTCCCGGGTCCATTGTCCCCAGGTCCACGTCGCCGAAGGTCAGCCAGGTGAGAACCGCGACCCCGGTGAGGATGCCGAGCAGTGCGGGGACCGCGTCCAGGCGTACCTTCCTGGCCAGGCCCATGGTGATCGCCGGGGCCAGCTGGCTGAGTCCGCCGAAGGTGAGCAGCAGGAGATTGGCGAGAAGGTCGGGGCGGGACAGCCCGAGACAGAGTGCGAGGGCCGCGGCCACGACCGCGCACACATGGTTCGTGCGCAGCTGGGTGCGCTCACTGCGGACGCTCAGGACGTTGCGGGACAGCAGGCTGGAGATGCCCACGATGATCGCGGCGGACGGCACCATGGCCGCCGATGCCGCGGCGACCGCCACCACGCCGACCAGCCAGCCCGGCAGGGTCTGACCGGCGAGCGTCAGCGCCACCGCGTTCCCGGGCGAGTCCGGTGAAACCATGAGGATCCCGGCGAATCCGACGATGACCGGGATGCCGAGGGCTATCTGGTAGAGGGGCAGCCAGACGGCGTTGGAGCGCAGTGCCCGGCCACTGCGGGCCGCGAGGACCGGCGGCCACAGATGGGCCATGGTTCCCAGTCCGCCGCCGATACCGGAGATGATGACCGCGCTGACGAAGAAGGTGGCGTCATAACCCTTCTGATCGAGCGTCAGTAGATCGGGGCGAGTGTTCCGTACGGTCTCGAAGAGGCCGCCGACACCGCCCTTCACCGAGATCGCGACCCCGATGAACAGGACGAGGAGTCCGACGACCATCAGCGCGTCCTTGAGGTAGGCGACGCGGGCCACTCCCCGGATACCGGACCACAGCACGAAGCCGACGGTCAGGACGGTGGCCAGGATCATGCTGAGGTTGCCGCCCGTGCGGCTGCCCGTCGCCAGTTGGACGATCAGACCGAGTCCGCTGATCTGCAACTGGAGGTAGGGCAGCAGGAACACGGCCCCGACGATGGCGACGACCCGGCCCAGGAGCGGGCTGCGGTACCGCTCGGCGAAGAAGTCGGCCTGCGTCAGATAGCCGTGCTTGGCGCCGAGTTGGCGCATTCTCGGGGCGGTGAAGTACTGCAGGACGAAGTTGATGGCCAGGTAGCAGAGGGCGTACGAGGCGGCGACCCCGCCACCGAAGGCCAGACCCGCGAGGCCCAGGAAGCTGAAGGTGGTGAAGGACTCCCCCGCTTGGAGAAACCAGGTGGTGAAGGTGGAGAACTTCCTTTCGCCCACGGTCCATTCGCCGAGCCTTCCCCTGGCCGGGCGGCGTCTGCCGAATCCGACCACGGCGATGGCGAGCATGCCGGTCGTGGCGATGACACTGGTGCTGTTCATGCCGCGGTCTCCGTCTCGGGGGTGTCCTCGCGCGCCTCGGCGGGCAGGGCGAAGCGGTCGGTGAGGGCGAGTCCTGCTGTCGTCCCGGCGGTCCACAACAGGCACCAGGCCAGTACGGAGGGGACGCCGAGCCAGAGGTGGGGCCCGTTCACGAAGGGCAGGAACGGTGTGCTGAGGAACGCCATTACGGGCACGACGGCCCAGATCAGGTGCAGTCTTCTCATGGGGACTCCCGGGATGCGACAGCTTCAGGCAGGGGCGATGACCGGCCGCCGGCGCCCGTGCCGGGTCGCGGCCTCGAAGGCGGCGCCGACGTCGAGCACGGCGGCGTCGGCACGCGGCGGGCCCACGATCTGCAGGCCGACGGGGAGCCCGGCGCCGGTGAAACCGGCGGGCACCGAAAGGGCGGGGGCACCCAGTACGGAGAGGAAGTACGCGGAGCGCATCCAGTCGAGATAGCTGTGCTGGGGCCGCCCGTCGATCAGCGTGGGGTACTCCTCGCCGACGGGGAACGGGGAGACCTGGCTGACGGGCGCGAGCAGCACGTCGTACCGCTCGAAGAAGTCGGTCGCGGCCAGATGGATACGGCTGTGCTCGGCGGTGGCGCGCGCGAGGTCCGCGCCGGTGAGGCGCCGCCCCTCCTCGATGTTCTGGACGAGGCTGGGCTTGAGCGCGTCGCGCCGCTGGTCCAGGAGCGGTCCGAATCCGAGGCTGAACGCCTGGGCGCGCAGGGTCCTGAAGACGTATTCGGCGCCATCGAGGTCCGGGCATGCCTCTTCGACATGACACCCCAACTCCTCGAAGACCGCCGCCTGTCGCTCCAGTACACCGGCCACGTCCCGGTCGACAGGCACCCGCCCGCCGAGGTCGGGCGCCCAGGCGACCCGGAGCCCCGTCAGCTGACCGCCCGCCCGGCCATGTGCACGCCCTCCATTCCCCGCGGGCGCGCGGAAGACATGGCCCGGCATCTCCAGAGAGAGCGGGCAGCGGGGGTCGGGGCCCGCCATAACGGAGAGGAGCAGGGCGGTGTCCGCGACCGTGCGCCCCATGGGGCCCGGGACCGCGAGCGTGTCCCACACATCGCCGGAGGGGTGGGACGGGACCCGGCCGGGGGTGGGCCGCAGTCCCACGACGTTGCAGAAGGAGGCGGGGTTGCGCAGCGAGCCGCCCATGTCGCTGCCATCGGCCAGCGGCTGCAGTCCGGCGGCGAGCGCGGCCGCTGCGCCTCCGCTGCTGCCACCGGCCGAGCGCCCGGTGTCGTACGGATTGCGGGTCGCGCCGAAAACCGGATTGAACGTGTGCGAACCCGCCGCGAACTCGGGCACGTTGGTCTTGCCGATACGGATGGCGCCCGCCGCCTCGATGCGCTGGACCAGGAGTTCGTCCTCGTCCGGCACATGGTCGGCGAAGAGCGGCGAACCATGGGTGGTGCGCATTCCGCGGGTCAGATGGGTGTCCTTGAACGCGATCGGCAGCCCGTGCAGGGGGCCGGTCGCCACGCCCCGCGCCATACGCTCGTCGGCCGCGGCCGCCGCGGCGAGCGCACCCTCCTCGTCCAGGGTGACGATGGCGTTGACCGCGGGGTTGATCCGGGCGATCCGGTCGAGATGGGCCCGGACGACCTCACGGGCCGAGAGGTCGCGGCTGCGCAGACGCTCTGCGAGTTCCGTGGCGTCGAGCATGCAGAGGCTGTCGGCCGTGTCTTCGATCATGCGGCACACATTGAAGGCCGCTGACCAGATAAGTCAACAGACCTGCGTACATGAGTTTTTCAGACGCTGATATTTTTCACTTGCATATTCTGGTCAACGGGCCAGAAGGTGCGTCAGACATAACCCCGGAGGAGGGGTGTGGCCGTCCCGCTCCGTTTCAGCGCCTCGACCACCAGATGGGACTGGACCGCCTGGACGCGCCGCACCCACGGCGCGGCGGTCAGGAACTCGTGCAGCGCCGCCTTGGAAGGCTGTGTGACATCGACAAGCAGCTGGTACTCGCCCATGACGACCGCCGCGTACCGTACGAGCGGTGAGGCGACGAGCAGCTGCCCGACGGCCTCCACCTCGTCGGGACGCGTCTTGATCCACAGCAGCGCCTCGACCGGCAGGCCGAGCAGCGCGGGCTCCATGGAGGCCCGGATACTGACGAGTCCGTCGCGGGTCAGCGATTCCACTCGCCGACGGGCGGTGGCCAGCGAGACACCCGCCACCGCGGCCAGTTCCTCATGTGTGCACCGCCCGTCCTCGGCCAGCGCCCGCAGGATCGACCGCTCCTCGGGCCCCACGTCGGAGTCCGGCACGGCGACGCCGTCCGCGACGGGAGAGCGGCCGCCGAGCGCCGCGATCTCGTCCTCGTCCAGGATTTCCGGCTGCCACTCGTGCACCGTACGGAAGTAGCGCAGAACGGGCGAGACATTCTGCGAGAGAAGTCCGGGCAGGGCAGGAACCTCATCGAGCATCAGATGCGCCAACTGCCCCGGCGGGCACTGCAGTTCGGCCACGCAGTCGACTGCCCCCGCCAGTACGTAGCTGAAGACGGCGTCGTCGCGTCCGGCCGCCGCGGCCGCCGCGTCCCGTACCGCTCCCGGGCGGCAGTTCATCCGCAGGATCACGGTCTCCCCGCGCACCACAAGGCCCGTGACGGACACCCGCCCGCTCTCCAGAAGCCGCAGACCGCGCCGGGCCACCTTCCGCTCCGGCTCCCTGAGCGCGGAGGCGATCCGCCGCCAGGGCGCCCGCCCGTCTATCTGGAGCGCTGCGGCGATACGGCGGTCGAGGGCGTCGAGTTGCCGGACAGGCGGTGTCACAGTCGTCGGTGGCGTCACATCGCGACCCTATGCGGTCCGGGTACGAGGGCCGGTGCCCCGTACCCAGGAACCCCGGAGGCGGCGGTGCGGAGCCCGGCAGGCCGTCGGGGTCGGTCCGGCCGGCAGGCAATCGCCGCCGGCCCGGTCAGAAGTAGTGCTTACGCCCGCCGACCGCGCGTCCGGTCGCGCCGAGTATCCAGAGAAGTGCGCCGACCACGACGAGAATGCCGCCGACCGTCGTCAGCAGGGACATACCGACCAGCAGGCCGATGATGAGCAGGATGACACCGAGGATGATCATGTCAGTTCCGATCTTCACGTCTCTTCAGTGCGCGCGGATTCCTGTCCTGCGGGAATCCGCATCGCCCTCTTCATGCCCGGTACACGACCTGGGCCAGGGGACATCGCGGCCTTCCACGTGATCGGTGGCTGCTGGATCCCTTTTGTGCTCCATCCGTGTGCCCGGCCCTCCGCAGCCCATGCACACGCGGGTCATGGGTCCCGCACGAAGACGCGGAGAGAAGACACGAAGAGGTGAAGCCGGGGCACGATTTGTGGCCGCCACGGCGACGCGCCCCACGGAGCCGGCTGCGGAGAGCGGCACGCCCCGGCGCCCCGGACGGTGCGCCGGTGGTGACATGGTGTTTGGCGCCCCGGCGGGGCCGGCGGGGGCCAACCCACGGGACACGCCGCGCCCCCCCCCCCGCCCCCCCCCCACACACCCCCCCCCCCCCGGGGGGGGGCC
>NZ_JBHYWP010000051.1:23053-39727 GCF_042751845.1 Streptomyces sp. NPDC059398
TGTGCCCCCTGCTCTGTGTTTCTCCCTCTCACACTCTCTCCCTCTCCCCCCCCCCCCCCGACCGGTCACACCGTCAGACGGCCGACCTCCCGGGGGTCGAGGCCGGTCAGCTGCGCGATGCGCGGCCCGGAGATCCCGGCGGTCAGCGCGCGGTGCACAAGAGCCTCCCAGTCCTGGACCGTGTCGCGGAACTCCAGAAGCTCGCTCTCCATGTCCGTGACGGACTGGGGCGCACACTCCTGGTGCAGCCGCAGCGCCTCCTCCTCGCTCAGCGGGACGGGGAGACGCTCCGCGTTCTGCGGAATGAAGGACTCCGCCTCCGCGGGGAGGATTCTGACCTGCTCCGATGAGCAAGAGACTCCGTGGGCCTGCAGCCAGCCGTGGACGGCGGGTGTCTGCGCGCACTCAAGTGCGCCGACGGCGGCAAGGGCCGCGCCCAGCCGGGGATGCCGGTCAGGGAGCAGGAACAGGTAAGCCTCATCAGCCATCGTGTGACATCGCCTTCTCGATCGAACATCGGCACCCTGATGTTATCGCTCCCGAGGGCCGTCAATTCGCACTCGCCACCGACCCGTTGCACCCGCGGTTCCGCCGGTGTCCGCCCTATGCGGGCAGGTCGAGCTGCCAGGAGACGCCGAAGCGGTCGGTGACCCAGCCGAACCTGGCGCTGAAACCGTAGGAGCCCAGCGGCATCAGCTCCGCGCCCTTCTCGGCGAGTGCCTTGTACAGCCGCTGGAGTTCGGCCTCGTCCTGGCAGCGCACGTACAACGACACGGCCGGGGTGAACCCGAAGTCGTGCTGCACATAGCTGTCGATGCACATGAACCGCTGCCCCGCGAGTGAGAACGTGGCCCGCTCGACGGTGCCCTCCTCCCCCGGTCCGTCTGCGCCGTAGCGGGTGATGTCAACGACCTCGGCGTCGTCGAAGAGCGAGGTGTAGTACGTGATCGCCTCCTCCGCCCGCCCCTCAAACATCAGGAACGTGGTGATCTTCTGCGGTGCCGCGGTAGCCATCCTGTGTGCTCTCCTGGAAGTCGTGGGGTGGGCCTTCCCGGCCGGACGGCGCCCTGAGACCCGCTGTCCCGACGGTGCTGCCGAGGCTAGCCGCGCCCCGCCCGGGACCCGCTCCGGCTCACCGCCGCTTCCCTCGTTCACCGGCATGCCCCGGCCTCGGCGGTTCCGGTACGCGGGCCCGCGTGCGGGCCAGCTCCTTGAGGGCCATCCGGGCGGCGGGGGTGCCCGCCGGGGTGTGCCAGTAGGGGTGTCCGGCGATGGTCCGGGACAGCTGCAGAAGCCTTCGGCGCTGTCCGGCCGTGTCGTCCGTGGAGTCGGCGGCGAGCTGTCCGTAGGTGACGTACCAGGCGGTCTGGGCCTTCAGGAGGTCGTACGGGAAGGGGTGGCGTTCCATCCCCGCAGTAGATCGTATGTTCGATTTCTGCTCCAAACCGCACACGCGGACAAGACGGAATGAAACCACCGAAGTGGGTGTTGCCCCCCGGATGAACAGTCAGTCCGACCCCGTACCCCAGACCCCCACCGATGAGATCCCCACCGATCCCGGTTCCGTACGCGAGCGCCTCGCAGCCGAGCGCGCGTCGACCACCGAGCAGATCGCGGCCCTGCGGCGCGACTTCGACGGCATGGTCGAGGCGAACGCCCTGGTCGCGGTCGATGACGAACACGACCCCGAGGGGTCGAGCACCGCCTTCGAGCGCGCCCATGTCGCCTCGCTCCTGTCCCAGGCCGATGAGCATCTGACCGAGCTGGACCATGCGCTGGACCGGCTGGAACGGGACGACTACGGAAGGTGCGAGCAGTGCGGCGGCCCGATACCCGCGGCACGTCTGGCCGTGCGTCCGGCAACCACCACATGCGTAGGGTGCGCCGGGACGGGCCGCCGCTGATTGGGCCACCGCCGGAGCCGCCGCACCGCTCCGGTGTGCCGGCGGATCCGCCGGCACACCGTGACTACTGCGACGAGACCGAGGCCTCGGCCCGCCCCGCGGCCTTGAGCGTCAGTGTCTGCTCCGCTGCTCTCCGGGCCCCGCCGACCGCACTGCCCGTGGTGTCCGTCCAAGCGCGGGTGGGGGTGGTCTCGGCGAGCCGGTCCTTCTTCCCCGACATTCCGATGACCAGGCCGCTGTACCGGTTGACCAGCCGGAACGTGCCGGTGTGCCGTCCCGCGACGGTCGAGCCTGGGATGACGAACCACTGCTGGCCGACGTTGGGCCCACTCGCCGGCGCCCCGGTCACGCTCGGCTTTCCGCCATACGCCCGTCCGGCGTCGACGGTGGAGTCGACCCCGAGAAGCTGCCGGGTGGCCGCGTTGGCGATCCGGTACGAGCCGTCTCCGTCGGCCGTGAACACCCAGCGCCCGCGGGCGGAGCGGCTGAAGGCGGGGAGCGAGGTCGCGAGGTCCGCCTTCGCGGGGAGTTCACCGACGGACTGCTGCTGGCGGTCCGTCTTCAGCCCACCCGACGGCCCTGACCGTCAGTCCCGCTGTCGGCCTGATGGTCATCGCCTGCGGCTCAGACGGTCAGGTCCGTACGGGGCGCGGGCGCGGCTGCGGGGCGCGGATCATCGCGGACGTACCACTCGGTCGACAACAGCCGCGCCCGGTCCGCGGGGGTGAGCATGGCCAGCCGGCCCGGTAGTGCTCCGCGCCGCACTTCGCTGCGGTGCGCCAGCAAGGCGCCGACCTTCTGTTCCAGCCACGGGCCGACATCGACGGTCGCGGAGACCCACTCGTCGGGCACGCTGTACATCGTCGTGCCCGCCCGGACCAGCTCCGCGCCGAGACTCCGCACGGCGGACTGCGGATGTGTGGCCAGATACAGCGCCCGGGGCTGCCACGGTGCTCCGGCCTCGGGGTAGAGCTGCTCCAGAGCGGCGGCCCGGACCGCCAGTGCGGTCACCCGGTGGGTGTGCACATGGTCGGGGTGGCCGGTCAGCCCGCCGTAGACGTCATGGGTCACCACGATCTCCGGCCGGAACTCCCGCAGATGCACCACCAACCGCCGCACCGTCTCATCCAGCGGCGCATCGCAGAACCGCGCCTCGCCGGGGGCGGACGCGGGTACGCGGGCGTCGGCGTAGCCCAGCATCCGTGGCCGGCCCGCGCCGAGTATCCGTAGCGCTTCGGCCAGTTCCGCGGCGCGCGGGCTGTCGGCGGCCCAGGTCGCCGTCACCACTCCGGTCCGGGCACCGGCGGCCGCGTGCCGGGCCAGCACACCGCCCGCCGACAGGGACTCGTCGTCCGGGTGAGCGAAGACCGCGAGCAGACTCGGTACGGACAACGGGGCCACCTTCCGTAGCGGTTTGGACAACCAGCGGCTTGGACGACCAGCGGCTTGCACCGCTGCGGTCACCGGGAGCGCCACCGTACCGAGCGGGACGGCACCACCGCACTGGAACGCCTGCGAGCCGGGCCCGTGGGCCGTTCCCGCCGTGCCGCATTCCGTCCCGCGTTGTTTAGTGGTGCTGGTGCGGGAAACGCGGGTGCACGTCCATCCGGAACGGTCCGGACCGCACCCGTGAGATCTCGTGGCCCACGGTCAGCGAGGCGGAGGAGGAGAGCGTCATGCCAGGACAGGCACGCGGCGACGATGTGTACCAGCCGCAGGACGACGACGGCCAGGACCCGCCGAACGACGAACTCGACATGGAGAACGCACTCGACGAGCGCGACCTGGACGACCAGATGGAGGAGGGCTACTCCCCTCCCGAACGCCCGCTGGCCGTCGAGAAGTCCGGCACGACAGGGGCTGAGGAGGGCCGCGCGGAATCGCTCGACGAACGGCTCGCCCAGGAAGTCACCGATGTGCAACCGCCCGACGGTGACGGCATCGGCGACCTCGCGGAGGGCGAGGGCGAGCCTTCCCGGGAACAGACCGGCGGCGAGACGCGCGCCGGGCGGCTCAGCGCCGCGGACGATCCGCCCGGGCGGCGGACCGATGTACTCGCCGATGACGTCGGTATCGACGGTGGAGCCGCGTCGGCGGAGGAGGCGGCTGTGCACCTCGTCGACGAGGACGGCGGGGACGGCAGCGGCGAGTAGGCGAGGCGGGGACGAGTAGGCGAGGCGGGCGGGCACGGCGTTGATGGCGGGGATGGCGCGGGCCGGGAGAGCCGGGATGGCCCAGGCCGGGAGGGGCTGAGCGGACATCGGCGCCACGGTGACCGCCCTCACGGAAGCGCTACGGAAGGACCCGTACGCGGCGGACCGATGCGGACGGCGATCATCGCGACATCGTCGTTGCCGTCGTCCACCAGCCCGTGGAGAAGTTCGTCGCAGAACACCCCCAGCGGCTTGCGCGCCAGAGCCGCCGCGTGCTGCCGCAGACGGGCCAGGCCGCGGTCCAGCCCTTCGGCCCGGCGCTCGATCAGACCGTCCGTGTACAGCAGAAGCGTGGATTCGGGCGGCAGCCGTTCGATGGCCCCCGCACGGTGCTCATCGGGGTCCATCCCCAGCAGCATCCCCCGGCCGCCGGTGAGGAAGCGGGTCTCCCCTTCGCGGGTCACCAGCAGGGGCGCGGGATGGCCCGCCACCGCGTAGTGGAACTGCCAGGACTCCTCGGGCCCGGTCTTCTCGACCAGCCCGTAGATGCAGGTCAGGGTCTGCTGCGGGGAGAGGATCTGGTGCGCGGCGTCCAGCCGGGCGAGGATCTTTCCGGGTGGTTCCTTGCGGTCGCAGGCGATGCCCCGGAGCATATTCCGGGTCTGGCTCATCATGATCGCCGCCCGCAGGTCGTGGCCTGCGATGTCACCGATGATCAGCGCCAGGGCCCCGTCGGGCAGCACAAAGGCGTCGTACCAGTCGCCGCCAACCCTCGCGGTGGCCATCGCCGACTGGTAGCGGGCGGACAGTTCCAGCGGCCCGTGGTCGGGCAACTCGGGCAGCAGTGAGCGCTGCAGACGCTCGGCCGTGTGCTGCACCTCCGAGTGCAGACGCGCGTTGTCGATGGCCAGGGCCACCCGGTGGGCGAGGTCCTCGACGAGCGAGAGGCTGTCCTCGGTCAGGGCCGCCTCATGGCGGGTACGTGCCAGGGTCAGCACCCCGAAGACCTGGCGCCGGGCCCGCAGGGGGGCCACCACCGCCGTGTCGGTCGCCAGCCCCTGGAAGAGTTCCAGCTCGCGTGCGCGCAGCGGGTCGCCGACCTCCGGTACGGAGTGGAAGTCCGTGAGGAGTACCGGCCCCACTCCCTGAAGTGCACGGGCCCAGCTGGCCTCGGAACCCTCGACCGGAGGCAGGAGGCCCTCGTACAGGCCGGGGGCCGCCACCGCGGCGTCCCGGTGTTCGACGACGACTCGGCGCAGGCGTCCGCTCTCGTCCAGCAGGTCCACGGCGCACCAGTCGGCCAGCCCGGGGACCAGGGTCCGGCAGAGCCGCCGGATTCCGGTGTCCGTGTCGAGCGTGCCGGCCAGGGCTTCGGCGGCGTTGATGAGAAGCGTGAGCCGGTCGAGTGCGTGCTGCACCTCTTCGTCAACCTCGTAGGGCTCTGCCCCGTCGCCGCCGTGATCAGCCCCCTCGTGATCCGCCCCTTCATGTCCTGTCTCGTCAGGCTCTGTCTCATCGTGCACTGCCTCTTCGTGCTCTGCCTCGTCGTGCTCTGCCTCGTCGTGCTCTGCCTCGTCGTGCTCTGTTTCTTCGTGCTCTGTTTCTTCGTCCACGCGCCCCTCCCCCGGGCGGTTCTCCGGCTTCCCGGCCGAGGGGTCCCGCAGCGAGCACATGCCGACTCCTTGCCTCCGGTACGGGCGGCGGCCGGCGGAGGAGGACGGCCCGCCCTCACATTCTGCGACCCGGCGCGCGCCACGGCATGTCCGGTGGGAGGTCTGGGAGCCGGCCGGCAGCCGGGGCGGTGCTCCCTACCCGCCGCCTGCCCCTGCCCGATGGATGCCGCCTTCCAGCTCATGTCGCCGGGGACCCACGCACTCGTCAAGCGGCCCGGGAAGCGCATCACCTCGGCGGCAGCCTCCGGGCCGCCGCTTCCAGATCCGCGACGCTTCCCGACATGATCATCCGTACATGGTCGGTGATGTGCTGCGAGGGCCAGTCCCACCACGCGACCGCCATCAGCCGGGCGATGTCCCCCTCGTCGAAGCGGGTACGGATCAGCCGGGCCGGATTGCCGCCGACGATGCCGTAGTCGGGTACGTCGTCAGTGACCACGGAGCCGGCGCCGATGATCGCGCCGTGTCCGATCCGTACGCCGGGCAGCACCGTCGCACCGTGGCCGAACCAGACGTCGTTGCCGACGACCGTGTCCCCCCGGTTCGGCAGGCCGGAGAGCAGGTCGAAGTGGTCGGACCACGAGCCGCCCAGAGTAGGGAAGGGAAAGGTCGAGGGGCCGTCCATACGGTGGTTGGCGCCGTTCATGAGGAAGCGCACCCCCGTGCCCAGCGCGCAGAATCTGCCGATGACCAGCCTCTCCGGCCCGTAGTGGTAGAGCACATTGCGCGTCTCGAACGCGGTCGCGTCGTCCGGGTCGTCGTAGTAGGAGTACTCCCCGACTTCGATCAGCGGGGACTTCACCAGCGGCCTGAGCTGCACCACCCGCGGCTGTTCGGGCATCGGGTGGAGAAGCGTGGGGTCGGCGGGCACAGGCATGGCGGGCTCTTCCTCGGGATTACGGGTCGGTGGACCGCCCATGATCGCGGTGCCGGGCCCGTCCGGGACAGCGATTTACCAGCCGCGCCACCACCCGCTCGCCAACGGCGCGGACACCCATAGCCCGCTCCGGACATGGAGTCACGCTGCCACCACCTGGGCCGCGTTCCACCTTCACCGCGTCCCACGGCCGTCCTTACGGCGAGTCAGACGGCCGCGGGACCATCGGTAGGAGAGGGCGACGGCCGCGACGAGCGCCGGGACCGCGATGTATCCGGCCGCGAAGGGAGTGATCACCGCGGTGAGGACCAGGGCGGTCAGCGCGTGGACGCGGGCCCGCCCGGTCAGCAGGCGCACCCCCGCCGCGGTGCCGATGAGGTAGGTCACCAGGACGAGGGACGCCGGGAGGCCGACGATGTCCTCTGTACCCCAGCCACCGATCCGTGTGACCACCAGACCGACCGCCCCGATCCCGCCCACGGTCAGCACACCGGCCACCGGTACGCCACGAGCGTTGCGCCGCCCCCGCGGCGCCGGGAGCCAGCCGTCCCGCCCGAGTCCGTAACCCAGCCTGGAGACGGCGGCGATGAACGCGTTGGTGGTACCGAGGCTGATCACGGTGGCCAGCACCGCGGCGGCGACGGTGGCGCTGAACCCCAGTCCCGCGCCGAGCACTTGGCCGACCGCGATCCGGTCCAGCCGGTCGTCGCCGTACGTCCCGGTACCGACGACGGCGAAGGAGACACCGAGGTAGAGGACGACGACCACGGCGACGGTGGTCACTGTCGCCCGGGTCAAGTCCCTCTGTACGTCGCGGAATTCACCCGCCAGGTGAGCGACCGCCTCCCACCCCGCGAAGGCGAAGAACAGGACGACGGCCCCATGGGCGACGCCGGACAGACCGTGCGGCGCAAAAGAGGAGAACGCCGATGCGTGGACACGCCAGAGGGCGGTCAGTGTGGCGGCCAGGAGCAGCAGCGCCACACCGCCGGACAGGGCCAGCTGGACACGGCCGCTCAGCCGCAGCCCCACCAGATTGGCCCCGACCGCCAGCGCGAGGATGGCCGCCGCGAAGAGGAACGCGTCGTCCTGGTCAAGCCGGAGTCCGGCGGCGATGTAATAGCCCCCGGTCAGCGGCACGATGGTCTGGCCGACCGATCCGGCGACGAAGTAGAACCACCCGGCGAGGCCACCCGCGGTCGGTCCGAAGGCGCGGGTGGCGTAGGTGGAGATGCCCCCGGGGTCGGGGAACCGCGTGGCCAGGGCGGCGAACGTCATGGCGAGCGGCAGCCCGAGCAGCCCCATGAACAGCCACGACACCAGGGAGGCGGGTCCCGCGGCCGATGCGACCTGGCCGGGCAGGACCAGCACCCCGGCACCGAGGACCGCTCCGACGTACAGGGCGACCGCCTGTCCGTAGCCGATCGTGCCCCGTGCCGGCGAGTCCTCTCCCGGACTGCCCACGGGTGTGTTCGGCCGGGACTTCGGCCTGCCCTCTGCCGGGCGCCGAGTGGAGCTCATCCGGGTTCCTTCCCTCTCACGGTGGTCTCTCCCCCCAGATTCGGGATTCCGCACTCTCCGGACCAGTGGCACAATTGCCTTTATGCGAACGGACCTTGCCGCGCACCGCGTCGCCCTCGCCGTGACGGAGCAGGCGCCGATCTTCGAACTGGCCGTGGCATGCGAGGTCTTCGGCATCGACCGGCCCGACCTGGCGGACCCGTGGTACGACCTGCGCGTCTGCGCGGCGGCCCCCGGTACGACGGTCGCGCACGGTTTCGTCGCGGGTGGCGCCGGTGACCTGGACGACCTGGTCCTGGCGGACACGGTGGTGGTGCCCGCCTGCGCCAACGTGCACCGGGAACAGCCCGCCGAGCTGGTCGAGGCGGTCCGGGCGGCACACGCGGCGGGGGCACGCGTCGCGGCCATCTGTTCGGGCGCGTTCGTCCTGGCGGCAGCGGGACTTCTGGACGGCCGCCGTGCCACCACCCACTGGATGCATGCCGATGAACTCAACCGGCGCCACCCGGACGTACGCCTCGATCCGAAGGTGCTCTACGTCGAGGACGGCGGGGTCTACACCTCGGCCGGGACCGCCGCCGGTATCGACCTCTGTCTGGAGCTGGTGCGCGTCGACCATGGGGCCTCCGTGGCCAATGCGCTGGCCCGCCGCCTGGTGACACCACCGCACCGGGCGGGCGGCCAGTCCCAGTACGTCGAACTGCCCGCCGTGGGCCGCGACGACATCACGCTCGGGCCGCTTCTGGACTGGGCACGGGCCCGGCTGGACCGGTCGATCACTCTCGCCGACCTCGCCCGGCAGGCGAGCCTCAGCCGGCGGACCCTGGCCCGCCGCTTCGAGGAGACCATCGGGGTGCCCCCCATGCGCTGGCTCCAGCAGGAGCGCATCCGACGCGCCCAGCACCTGCTGGAGACCAGCACGCTCCCCGTGGAACAGGTGTCCGTCGCCAGCGGACTCGGCAGTGCGGCGAATCTGCGCCGTCACTTCATCCGCCGTGTCGGCCTCCCCCCTCAGGCGTACCGCCTCGCCTTCCTCGGCAGCCGTGATCCGCAGGCAGGGGCTCGGCCGGGGAACGGGACGCGGGGATAGCGGGACGGCGCAGCGGGCCTGGCCACGCTGCCTTGGCGGCGACGGCGGGGCAGCGAGGCCTGGCCGGTGGCGGGGGGCTGACGATCCCGAGCCGCGCCGCTCTCGGATCCTGCCGCTCGGGGCGGCCTACGCTCGGGGCGGCCTCCGGGCCGGGCGCCGCTCCGGCCAGTCGACGACGAGTTCCTCACCCGGCGACAGTTCGGCCCACTCCCTGGCCACCCCACAGAGTTCAGCGGCAGCGGCCAGGACGCCCTGCTCGTCCACTCGCGCGTCGGGCAGTACAGACAGCGTCTCCCGGGAAGCCTTCCGCACCTGTTCGACCGTGGTCAGCCGATGCTCGATGACCTGTTCCACCAGCCCAGCCATCAGCTCGGCGCGCGTCAGACGGTCGGCGCGGGCCCGGATCGCCCGTCGCGACCGGTCGGCCGCATGGGGTGGGCGCCGTCCGTCGAGGTGTTCCATGCTCCCGAAGACCGCGCCTGCGGCCACGGCTCCCCAGAAGCCGGTGTCGTCACGCATCCGCCGCTCCACGACGAGATGCACGAGATCGTGCGGGACACCCGCGCCCGCGACCCCCTCGTTCAACCGATAGCGCACACCATCCGAGCGCCGGACGACGCAGTAGGCCCGCCGACCGTCCGGCAGGCGAGGAAAAGTCACCTTCATAGCGGCATTGGTAGCGCGGCCCTCTGCCCCGCCACAATCGAATTCGACGGCGGCCTCTCGGGGATCCGACGCTCCCGGCGCCGGCATCGGCCCTCAGCGGAGGGCTTCGGCGGCCACGCGCAGGTCCGATACGAGTCCCGCGTACAGGGACGCGCGGTCGTCGGACCGCAGTACGGCTGACGGATGGATCGTCGCCAGGGCGCGGGCGTCGGATCCGGCCTGCCCGACCGCCCTGTCGCCGCTGCCGTCCGCAGCGGGCATCGGGAACAGGACGCCCCGGTCCTTCGTCACCCGGAAGGAAGGGCCGAACAGCGACCGGGCCGCTTTCGCACCGAGTGCCACCACCAACTCCGGTTTCACCAAGCGCAGTTCTGCCGCCAGCCAAGGGCGGCAGGCGGTCAGCTCGCGCAGGCTCGGCGGCTTGTGGATACGGCGCTTGCCCCGCCCGGCCGAGGTGAACTTGAAGTGCTTCACCGCGTTGGTGAGGTACGCCCCCTCCAGGTCGACACCGGCCTCTTCGAGCGCCTTCCGCAGCATCCGGCCCGCGGGTCCGACGAACGGCTCCCCGCGACGGTCCTCCTGGTCGCCCGGCTGTTCACCGACGAGTACGACACGGGCGTCGGAGCTTCCCGCACCGAAAACCGTCCCGGTCGTGTGCTCGAAGAGAGGGCAGCCACGGCACTCGGCGGCGGCTCTGCGGTGGGCCGGGAGACCGCCGCGTGCGGGCAGGTAGGGGGTGGCGTCGTACCCCTGCCCCGCCGGGGCATCACCATGGCCCGTCATCCCTGGGTGCCTCCTCCGCAGTGCCTCCTCGGCAGGACGGAGGCGCCCGAAAAACATAACAAGGGGCCGGTCGGGACGCGCCCGCCCGCAGCCCTCCTCCACGAGCGCCGCGGTCACATCCGCGCGAAGGTTGAGGTACGGGATCCGGGACAGGGCCACCGGGTCGGGTGACGGCGGCCTGCGTTCTCAGTCCCGTAACGGATCGGGAGGACGGTGGTGACCATGGCGCGTCCGGTGTGGAGCGGAACCCTGTCGTTCGGGCTTGTCAGCCTGCCCGTCCAGCTGTACTCGGCGACCATGAGCCACACGGTCCGCTTCCATCAGCTCCAGCGCGGGACATCCGACCGGGTCCGCAACCGTCGCGTGAACGAGCGCACCGGAGAAGAAGTGCCGCTGGACGACATCGTGAAGGGCGTCGACGCGGGCGACGAGTACGTCGTGGTCGACCCCGGGGAACTGGACGACATCGCACCCGGACGTTCCCAGTCGCTGGAGATCAGCGGTTTCGTCGATCTCGACGAGGTGGATCCCATCTTCTTCGACCGGACGTACTACCTGGGCCCGAAGGGGAAGGAGTACGAGAAGATCTACGCGCTGCTCCACCAGGCCATGGACCGGTCGAACAAGGCGGGCATCGCCACATTCGTGATGCGCAACCGCGAATACCTGGTCGCGGTGAAGGCCGAGGGCGACATCCTGGCGATGCACACGCTGCACTGGGCCGACGAAGTACGCGATCCTCATCGCGAGGTGGGGAATCTGCCGGACAAGCCGGATGTCACCGACCGGGAGATGAAGACGGCCGTGCAACTGGTCGAGGCCATGAGCATCGAGTGGGACCCCGAGGAGTACCACGACACCTATCAGGAGCAAACACGCAAACTGATCGAGGCCAAACTCGGCGGAGAGACCGTGGAGAAGGCGGAAGCACCTCCCGAGTCCACCAACGTCATCGACCTGATGAGTGCGCTGCGGGCCAGTGTCGACTCGGCCGAGGGCCGCTCCGGTGGTGCGGCCCGGAGCCGGTCCGGGAGTCGGAGCGGCAGCCGGTCCGGGGGCCGGGGCGGAGGGAAGAGCCACCGGAGCGGCAGGGCTTCGGGACAGCGGTCCGCCGCGGATCTGGAGAAGCTGAACAAGGCGGAGCTCTATGAACGGGCAACGGCCGCCGGGGTGCACGGCCGGTCGTCCATGACCCGGGAGGAACTGGTCAAAGCCCTCTCCGGCGCGACCGCCCGTGCCGGATGACGTCCCGGATGAAGTCCCGGATGTCGCCGACTTGATCTTCGGATCGAAGCCGGGTCTTTCGAGCCGAAAGTGTGCGCTTGAAGAAGAAACCAGATCTGCTTTATTGCAGGTCAGGCGACTGTTTACGATGAGACCAATTTAGTTCGTCCACATGCTGGACACTCCCCAGGCGCGCCGTCCGCCCGCTGCGAGCTGCCCGAATCTCCCCTTCCGTCATCCTCAGCGGACACGAACGTCCGAAAACCGATCAGCAAGGTGCAGCAACTCTCCGCACCGGTCAGACTCCTGTCCGCAATCAACCACCCCCTGTGACAGGAGATCTGACATGCGGCACAGCCTCAAGACGCTTGGCGTGGCGGCACTCGCGGCGGCGGCCTGCGTGACGGGCATCGCCGGGACGGCGGACGCCAGAACGACGAGCGTCTACGCCCCCTCCGCACTCGTCCTGACCATCGGCAAGGGTGACGGGGCGGCATCGACGGTCGCCCGCGCCGTCACCCTGAGCTGCGCGCCCCGGCCGCAGGGCACCCATCCGGCGAGCCGCGCCGCCTGCGACGAACTGAGCGCCGTAGGCGGCGATTTGACTCTTCTCACCGCCGCCCCGACGGAGCAGCGGTGTTCGTTCCTGTGGGCTCCCGTGACGGTGACAGCCGATGGTGTCTGGCAGGGACGGCGGGTGTCCTGGCGGGCCACCTATGGCAACGCCTGCCAGATGAACGCGGCCCTCTCGGAGAGCGCGGTCTTCAACTTCTGAGGCGTTTCATGCCGAAACAACCCCCGTTTCATCCCTTCTGATGAACAGCCGGTTTCTCCCGTGGAGCCGGATTTCGCAGCCCGCATAGTGAACAGCGCGACGGCTCCCGCTACCTGCCCTGTTGCCCAGGACGCGAACTCCCCTTTTCAGCAAAGGGTGTTCACCGACCTCCCAGGCCGCTCGGGCAGGCTCTGCCGGGGCCGTCGCGCACCGTACGGGGCGATGCCGGGCACGCCCGGCCGCCCCGTCTCCTGGCCTGACGAAAGGTGAGAGCCCATGCGGACCGAAGCGGTCAACCGGGTCAAACTCGTGTTCACCCTGTTCGACGCCGACGGCAACGGGGTCCTGGAATCCGATGACTTCAACCTGATGAGCAGCCGGGTGGCCGCAGCCGTGCCCGGAGCCGACGAGGCACGGAAGCAGGCGATGCGGGCAGCCTTCACCCGCTACTGGACCACGCTGGCCGGCGAACTGGACAGCGACCACGACGGCCGGATCACCTACGACGAGTACCAGGCGTGCGTGCTCTCGCCCGAGCGCTTCAGCGGCGCGGTCGACGCGTTCGCAGCCGGCTTCGCGCGCCTCGGAGACCTGGACGGGAGCGGTACCGTCACGCGCCCGGTCTTCGTCGGCATGATGACGGGAGTCGGCTTCGACCTGCCGAACATCCACGCCCTCTTCGACGCCTTCGAGCCCGACAGCGCCGACCGGGTGCGGGTGGACGTCTGGGAGGCCGAGATCAAGAACTTCTACGCTCCGGACAAGGGCGGTATCCCCGCCGACCTGCTGGCAACTCCACTGGCTGCCTGACGGCCGGCACGGCGGCCCGCTCCGTACGGGGCGGGCCGCCGACCGCCCCCGTCAGTGCTGGAGGACCTTGGAGAGGAATCCGGCCGCGCGGTCGGTTTCCGGGTGGTCGAAGAACCGCTCAGGCGGCGCCGACTCCACGATGTGGCCGCCGTCCATGAACACGACCCGGTCGGCCGCTCGCCGGGCGAATCCCATTTCATGAGTCACCACCAGCATGGTCATGCCCTCGTCGGCGAGATCGACCATCACATCGAGCACCTCGTTGATCATTTCGGGGTCGAGCGCCGAGGTCGGCTCGTCGAAGAGCAGCGCCTTGGGCTCCATCGCCAACGCCCGTGCGATGGCGACCCTCTGCTGCTGCCCTCCGGACAGCTCCGCGGGCCTGGCACCGGCCTTGTCCGCCAGGCCGACACGCTTGAGCAGCCCCCGCGCCCGGTCCTCGGCATCGGCCCGCGGCATCCTGCGTACCTTCAGCGGGCCGAGCGTCAGGTTGTCCAGCACGGTGCGGTGCGCGAAGAGGTTGAAGGACTGGAAGACCATCCCGACATCCGCGCGCAGCCGGGCCAGCTCCCGGCCCTCCTGCGGCAGCGGGGTGCCGTTGACCTCGATGGTGCCGGTGTCGATGGTCTCCAGACGGTTGACGCAGCGGCACAGGGTGGTCTTGCCGGACCCCGACGGGCCGAGCAGGACGACGGTCTCACCGCCGTGGACGTCCAGGTCGATGTCGTACAGAACCTGGTGCGCACCGAACGACTTGGCCACACCACGCATACGGACGACCGGCTCCGCCGAGCCCGGCGCGCCCTCCCCGGCGGTGGCCTTCGGGAAAGGAGAAGGGGAGGAAGAGGGAGAGGGGACGGGAGAAGGTGACGGCACGTCACTGCCCTCCGGGTCCGTCGTAGATGTTCCAAGGCAGCGGCGTGTAAGGGGATTCGCAGGGCAGGCCCGCGGCCACGTGGTACTCGCCTGTCGTCAGGTCCACGATGTTGGACGCGATGGTGCTCGTGCGCAGCAGGGGATCCGTCTCGGGTACCGGGTGGTTGCACACCGAGTGCGGCTGCCCGAAGTGGTCGGTGAGGCTCCGCTCGATCACCGTACGGACGTCCGCCGATGCGGTACGGTCCCGGGCCTGACGCAGCGTCGATTCGATGAGCGGGACGCGGTACAGCGAGTCGACCGAGAACGGCCGGTATGTGTGAGCGAGTTGGGGCGGTACGGGTGCCTGGTAGTGGTTGCCGTGCACCAGCAGACCGTCCTCCGGATACAGCCACTGGTGGCGGGCCGGGGTGGTCTCCAGATCGAGAGCGACGCCGTCGCGGTGGGTGAGCAGCAGATTGGTGGGGATCTGCTGGCGGGCCGTGAAGGGCACCTGGAGCGCGTCCTTGAATCCGGCCTGGTCCAGGATGCGACGCCGGATGAAGGGCTGCGGTACGCCGATCTCGTCACCGAAGCGTCCGCCGAGCCCGTTGGCGTTGAGGGCGATGCCCGCCGAGTTGGCGCCGTGCCTGCCGATCTGACCTGCTTCGACGACCATCACCACGGTCGGCAGGGGCGGTTGGACGATACGCAGGGCGACGAGTGTCTCCCCGGCGCCCGTCCGCCAGTCCCAGTTCTGTCCGCACCAGACATGCCCGTCACCCGCGGCGGGCGGCAGCAGCGCGAAGGACGAACAGCCGTCGGCGTCGGGTTCCGTGGCGTCCTCGGCGCCCGTGGCCGCTTCCGGACGGCCGGTCTCGGCGCCCATCCGGGCGAATGTCCGGTCGTAGGCGATCTCCCCGCGGGCGTTGAGCGCCATGAGGTCCAGGAGTCCGGTGCCGGCCCCTTCCGCCACACCGCGCAGCTCCTCCAGGAGGTCGGGGGCGAACTCCTCGACGCAGGGGACCCAGAGTCTGGCCCGCTTGGTGACTTCGTGCCACTCAAGACCGGGACGCTGCGCGAAGGATGCCCGGTAGAAGGAGAGCGCTGCCTCGATCTGCGGGCGGGCGGCCTCGCCGTACTGGCGTCCGCGCTCCCGGGGAGGCCCGGATATCTCGATCAGGGGGATGGGGGGTGTCTGCATGGGGCTTCTCTCCGGGGTGGCACGCTCGGCGTATGTAGCATCCGCTACGAGTCGCTCGGACGCTCGTAGCTACGGGCACCCGATAGTAGTAGTGCACACTACAGAGGAGTCAATACCCGTCATGAAAACTACTGGCCCTGGCTCCGCCCCGGCGGGACCTGGATTCCACACCCGTGTGGCCGAGCGGCTGGCCCAGCTGTCCCCGGCGGAGCGGCAGGTCGCGGAGTATCTGCGCAACCACGTGCAGGATGTCCCCTTCGCCACCGCCGAGCAGCTGGGCCAGGCCGCCGGAACCAGCGACGCCACCGTGGTGCGTACGGCCAAGGCGCTCGGTTACACCGGACTCCCTGAGCTCAAGCGGGAACTGGGGCAGCGCTTCGTCGACAGCAGCCGCCCGTCGACCGTGCGGCGCCGGGCCACTTCCGGCGACAGCGACGCGGCCCTGGACCAGATCTTCGACGAGGCGGTGGACCGCCTGCAGCAGACGCGCCGCCTGCTGGACACCACGTCGTTCGGGCGTGCGGTGGATCTGCTGGCCGGCGCCGGCGGAGTCACCGCCTTCGGGGTCGGGGCCTCGGAGCTCTCGGCCCGTCATCTCGCGCTGCGCCTGGGGCGCCTGGGGTTTCGCACCCAGGTGGCGGCGGCCACCGGCTTCCAGCTGGCCGACGCCCTCCTGCCGCTTTCGGCGGACGATGTCGTGGTCGTGTACGCGCCCGGCCGGCTGCTGACCGATGTCGAAGTGGTACTCGACCACACGGCACGGTCGGGCGCGGCGAGCATCCTGGTCACGGACTCGCTCGGCCCCGTACTCGGCGACCGGGTGGAGGTCAGCCTGACCGCGCTCCACTCCAGCGGCGGCCTGGCCAGTGAGGAGCTGGCCGCGATCACTCTCAACGACGCGCTGCTGCTGGCCGTCCAGGAACGCGACGCCGCTCGCGCGGCGGAGGCGGGCGAGACCCTCAACCGCCTGCGGGAGTCGCTGACCGGACGCGACCCCTCGGCCTATGTGCCCAGGCGTCGGGGGCGGGGGCCGGGGCCCTCCCGCCCCCCCGCCAGGGGGCCCCCGCCGGGGACCGTGGCGCGGCCCCAGCGAGGCACCCCCCCCCCCCGGCCCGGGCACCCGGGCCCCCGACCCCCGG
>NZ_JBHYWP010000051.1:39737-48469 GCF_042751845.1 Streptomyces sp. NPDC059398
CGGGGGGGTGGGGGGCTACACAAAAACCCGCTTGGGGGTTGCGCGGACGGGACGCCACCCCTGGCCATTTGGGCCCTGGCTGCGGGGGGGGGGCGGGGGCACGACCGGCCCCGCCGACTGAGGCCCGCCTCCGGGTCCCTTGCCTCGCCCTCTTCCTCTCACCCCGCCCCCCTTGCCGTGACACAGGGGCGTCGAGGCGTCGGGGTGTCGGGGCCGGGTGCCGCTCGTACACCGCCTGCGGCTGCACCTTCCCGCGGGGGACCGGGGCCGCGCGCGTCCGACATCACGCGTGTCGCGGGCGGCGCATGGCGCGCGGCGGGCGTCACGCGGCGGGCGGCCACCGAGCGCACCGCCAGGCCCCGAGTATCGCGCCACCAACCCGACTGCCACGTCGCCGCGCCTGCGCACCGCACCGCACCGCACCGCACCGCACCGCACCGGCCGTCGTATCACTCACCCCTTGACACGGCGTGAAGCCCGACTATGGTGAGCGCACTACAGAGATTCACGCTCTCGTAGTTTCTGCGACACAGTCTCTGCTTTGCCTCCCCCGCCCGGACTCGCCTCCGCCCCCAGTGGCCAGGCCCGCCGTCCGCGGCTGTGAAAGGAAACCGGTCATGACTCTCCGGAGAACCGCTGCGCTCGTGGCCGCCGCCGCCTGTGCCGCAGCCCTCACCGCCTGCGGATCCGGTTCGGCGCTGCCGACCGACAAGTCCGCCGGCGGCAAGGACCCGGCCACCGACCTGCTCTCGCGTGCCCCCGTGGGCAAGGACCTGCCGAGCACCCCCACCCTGGAGCGCATCCGCAAGAACGGCCGGCTGACGGCCGCCACTTCGGACACCGACCCGGGTTTCTCGGAGAAGAACCCGGTGACCGGGAAGTACCAGGGGTTCGAGGCGGACCTGACCGCGATGCTCGCCAAGTACCTGCTGGGCAAGCCGGAGGTCAAGCACGTCGCGATCAACGCAGACACCCGTGAGGCGCTGCTCCAGAACGGCACGGCGGACGCGGTCGTCTCCACGTACAAGATCACACCCGAGCGGCTCCGCAAGGTCGCCTTCGGCGGCCCCTACATGAACCTCGGCCAGGCGGTGCTGGTCCGCAAGAGCACATCGGACCTCACCAAGGTGTCCGACCTCGACGGACGCAAGGTGATCACGACAGCAGGCCCTTCGGTGGAGTCGCTGAAGAAGGTCGCCCCCCACGCCAAGCCGGTGGTCTTCCAGACCATCAGCCAGTGTCTCCAGGCCCTGCGCGACGGACGCGGGGACGCCTTCGTCAACAACCAGGCCGTCATCGTGGCCCGCGCCAAGAAGGACACCGCCCTGTCGGTGGCCCCCTTCACCTACGGCGCCGCCTCCTACGGCATCGGGCTGCCGAAGAACGACCCGAAGTTCACCGCGATCGTCGACGGCTTCCTGCGCACCATTGAGAAGCAGGGGCTGTGGAAGCAGTCCTGGACGGACAACGTCACGCCCCTGACCAAATCCCCCGCGCCCCAGCCACCCGCTCCGGGGAACGCGGGCGCCGCCCCCTCCGCCAAGGCATCCGCAGACTCCTGAGAGGACGGCCGTGAACGTCGTCGCCGACCACTTCGGTGAGATCCTGGCCGGGTTCGGACGTACTGTCCTGCTCACCCTGGTCAGTTTCGCCGCCGCCCTTCTCCTCGGCAGCGTGCTCGGACTCTGCCGGGTGTCGCCGCTGCGGGTACTGCGCGCGGTGGCGTCCTGCTACGTCCAGACCATCCGCAATCTGCCGCTGCTGCTGGTCGTGGTGGTGACCGTGTTCGTCCTGCCGCAGCTCGGGCTCACCCTGCCGCTGGAGACGTCGGTGACGGTCGGGCTGGCCGTCTACATCGCCAGTTACATCTGCGAGATCCTGCGCTCCGGGATGGAGACCGTACCGGCCGGACAGGTCGAGGCGGCCCGCGCCGTGGGGCTGAGCACCACCCAGTGCCTGCGGCTGGTCGTACTGCCGCAGGCACTGCGCGCCATGGTCCAACCCCTGGGCAACATGTTCATCGCCACCGCGCTGGGTACGGCCGTGGGTTCGGTGGCAGGGGTCAACGAGCTGTCCGGGGTCATCCGGCAGCTGAACGTGGAGTACGTCGAGCCGATCGCGCTGTTCGCGTCCGCGACCGTGCTCTATGTGGCGCTCACCCTGGCGGGTGGGCTGATCACCGGAGGTCTGGAGCGCCGGCTGCGGGTCCGCCGGTGAACAGGACAGAGCCGGTGAACAGGACAGAAGAGAGCACACCAGTGACCACCGGGACCAAGCCGCACGCCGGCCCCACCGACACCGACACCACCCCCGCAGCCACCGGCCGCCGACGGCGCCCCGCCGGGACCCGCCCGCTGGGTGGCGCCGCGGGGGTGCTGTTCGAACCGCCGGGAGAGCGGGGCCGCAGGCGGCGGAGGATCGCGTCGGCCGTGGCATCTGCGGTGGTGGCGCTGGGCGTCGCCGTGGTGCTCGTGCAGCTGTCCCGCCACGGACAACTGGACGGGGACCGGTGGCAGCCGCTGGGCCAGGCATCCATCCAGCAGTTCATATTCAGCGCGCTGGGCAACACCGTGCTGGCCGGTGCGGTGTCGATCGCCATCGGGCTTCCGGTGGGTGCCGTCATGGGTCTGCTGAGGCTCTCCCGGCGGCGGCTGGTCTCCGTACCGGCGGGCGCGGTGGTGGAGCTCTTCCGCTCACTGCCCCTGCTGTTCGTGGTGTATTTCTTCCTGCTCGCGCTGCCGGCGCTCGGGCTGCGTCTGCCACCGTTCTGGCAGCTCGTCATCCCCATCGTGCTGCACTCCATCGGCAACTTCGCGGAGATCTTCAGGGCCGGTGTACTCGCGCTCCCCCGTGGCCAGAGCGAGGCCGGGTACGCCGTCGGCCTGCGGCACGGACAGGTCATGCGCCTCATCGTGCTGCCGCAGGCGGTACGCGCCCTCCTGCCGACCATCATCGGACAGGCCGTGCGCGCCCTGAAGGACACCACACTGGGCTACGTGGTCAGCTACCCCGAGCTGATGCACCAGGGCAATGTACTGGGCTCCTATCTGGAGAACGACTTCCTCCAGGTCTACTTCGAGGTCGCGGTCATCTTCGTGGTGATGAACTGGCTGCTCTCCCGGCTGGCCGAGTGGGTCGAGTCGCGCACCGCGGGCCGGACCCCCGGCCGGGCCACCACGGCAGCACGACGCACAGCCGCTCTGCGCTGAGGTCCTGCGGGGGCTGAGGTCCTACAGAGGCCGAGGTCCTGCGAGGCTGCGGGCGTACGGGGCCGCGGGTATGGGCCCACGGGCCGACCGCGCTGACCGGCTCGCCGGGCCCGCCGCGGCCGGAGATGATCCGGATATGGATATCCGCCTGTCCACGGCCAAGGGCCGCTGGGTCATCCTCACCACGGTGCTCGGCTCCAGTATGGCGCTGCTGGACTCCACCGTCGTCAACGTCGCCCTGCCGCACATCGGTGACGACCTGCACGCCAAACTGGGTTCCCTGCAGTGGATCACCAACGCCTACACGGTCACCCTGGCCGGCCTGATCCTCCTGGGCGGCTCGCTCGGGGACCGGTACGGGCGGCGCAGGGTGTTCGTCACCGGAGTGGTCTGGTTCGCCGCCGGCTCACTGTTGTGCGGGGTCGCGCCCAGCGCGGAGGTGCTGATCCTCGCGCGGGCCCTCCAGGGCATCGGCGGTGCGCTGCTGACCCCGGGCTCCCTCGCCATCATCCAGGCCGGCTTCCACCCGGACGACCGCTCGAAGGCCGTCGGCATGTGGTCGGGGCTCGGCGGCATCGGATCGGCGATCGGCCCGTTCGTCGGTGGCTGGCTGGTCGACGGCCCCGGCTGGCGCTGGGTGTTCCTGATCAATCTGCCGCTCGCGGCCGTCTGCGTACCGGTCGCGCTCCGGCATGTGCCGGAGACGAAGGACCCGCGGCACCACGGCGGGTTCGACGTGGGCGGGGCCGTGCTCGGAGCGCTCGCACTGGCGCTCCTGGCCTACTCGCTCATCGGGCGGAACGGATGGGCCGGAGTGCTCGGCGTCGTCAGCGCGGTGGCGTTCGTGCTGCTGGAGAAGCGGCGGTCGGACCCGATGCTGCCGCTGTCGATCTTCTCCTCCCGGCTGTTCTCCATGGTCAACATCGTGACCCTGTGCGTGTACGCGGCGCTGGGGGGCTTCTTCTTCCTCGGCACCTTGCAGCTTCAGGTCGTGTCCGGCTACTCACCCCTGGCTGCGGGCACGGCCCTGCTGCCGACGACGGTGCTCCTGCTGTTGTTCTCGGCGAGATCCGGGCAGCTCGCCGACCGGATCGGTCCGCGGATCCCGCTGACCGTGGGGCCGCTGCTCTGTGCGGGAGGCCTGCTCCTGATGTTGAGGGTCGGCAGACACGCCTTCTACCCCACGGACGTACTCCCCGCGTTGCTGGTACTCGGATCGGGCCTGGTCACGCTTATCGCACCGCTGACCTCGACGGTGCTCTCCTCCGTGGAGACCGCGCGGGCCGGCCTCGCAAGCGGTGTGAACAACGCGGCGGCGCGGGCGGCCGGACTGATCGCGGTCGCCGCGCTGCCGTTCCTCACGGGGATGGGTCCGGAGGCGTACCGTTCGGCCACCGCTTTCGACCGGTCGTTCGACAGGGCCATGCCGATCTGTGCGGGGGTCATGGTCGTGGGCGCGGCCATCGCCTTCCTCACCGTCCGGCGGCCGACCCCGGCGGAGCCTGCGCAGCTGCGCGCGGAGCCCGAGTGCCGTATGAGCTGCGGGCTGTCCGCACCCCCGCTGGAGCAGGTCACCGCAGACACATCTCCCGAGCGGCGGCAGGCCAGGTTGTAGGTGGGTCGCACACGTCGCGTGAGCGGTTCAGCGAACGGTACGTCTACGGGGGGGGACCGCGCGCGGGCGGAACCCCCGCCCCCCGACGGACGCGCCCCGGGACAGACGTACGCCCCTGCCTCCCCCGCCCGCTTCGGCCTAGCATCTGGCTCATGCGCGACGACACACCGGACGCCAGACGACGTGCCCGGCTGAGCCGGACGTTCAACGAGGACGCGGAGCTCTACGACCGGGCCCGGCCGGGCTATCCTCCGCAGTTGTTCGACGACCTCGGCACGCTGGCCGGCATCGGGCCCGGCCGTCGGGTTCTGGAGGTCGGACCGGGTACCGGCCAGGCCACCGTGCCGCTCGCCGAGCGCGGTTGCCGGATCACCGCCGTCGAGCTGGGCGCCGACATGGCGGCCGTCGCCCGGCGCAACCTGGCCGGATTCTCGACGGTCGAGATCGTGAACGCGGACTTCGAGAGCTGGCCACTGCCGGACGAGCCGTTCGACGCGGTGGTCTCAGCCACGGCGTTCCACTGGATCGACCCCGCGGTACGGATGGCCAGGGCTGCCGAGGCACTGCGGCCGGGCGGCGCCCTGGCCGTGGTCGCCACCCAGCATGTGGCGGGCGGCAGCGAGGAGTTCTTCGCCGAGGTCCAGGGGTGCTACGAGCGCTTCGACCCGGCCACCCCAGCGGGCGTACGGCTCCTGGCGGCGCAGGACGTCGACACCTCGCGCTACCCGGACGAGGTCGCCCGCAGCGGCCGGTTCGGCCCGGTGGTTCTCCGGCGCTACCAGCGGGACCTGACGTACACCACGGCGGAGTACCTGGCGGTGCTGCGGACCTACTCCGGGCACCGGGCCCTGCCACCGGAGGCCCGGGAGGGGCTGCTTCGGTGCATCGCCGGGCTGATCGACGGACGGTACGGGGGCCGGGTCACCAAGCGGTATCTGACGGAACTGCGGGTGTCGCGCACGGTGTGACGAGCCGTCACGAGCCTTCGCCCCCGGTCAGCCCGTACGCCGTTCGGCCAGGTCGAGCCAGTGGTCGACGTCGGACGGGGCGAAGTGCCGGATGGCCCAGTCGACCATGCGCAGACTCATATGTGCCCAGGCGCGGCGCACCGTGGCCTCGGGCAGGGAGCCGATGAGGGCGTCGAGCCGCCGGGGCACCTCCGCGTCGGACGTCATGCCGTGCACACCGAAGCGCAAGGTGACGAGGTCCAGTACACGGTCCCCGCGGGCGGCGCCGTCCCAGTCCACGACGCCCGTGATCCTGCCGCCGGTCACGAGCAGGTTGCCGGGGTGGTAGTCGAAGTGCACCGCGTCGTCCCCGTCGAGGCGGTCATCGGGATGGTCGGCGGCGACCTCGGCGATCCGTCCTTCGAGGGCCCGGCTGCGGCGGCTGTGGCGGCGCAGCGGCTCATGGAGACAGTAACCCTGCCCGTCTTCGGACAAGTTGAGGGTGACGGCCGGGATCTCGGGGTGTCCGGCGAGCGCTCCGGACTGGGCCGCGTTGAGGGCGAGCGCCTGGTCGAGAAGGTCATGGCCGAGGTGATCGATCTTAGCACCGGGCAGCAACTCCTGCACCAGGATTACCGCATGGCCCACCTGCGCCGCCAACTCGGTCGCGGGGGCCGGGTATCCCGTGGCCCGGAGGGCGTCTACGACAGCGAGCGGCCCACTCCGGACGCCCGAAATTCCCACCTCAGGACGCCACTTCAGTACCGATCGGTGACCGTCCGTCCACCGTACGTATGCCGCGCCGACCTGTCCGCCGGGGCACGGGCCTTCGACGACCAGACGGACTCCGGTCTCGCGCCACAGTGCCTCCACGGTGCGTTCCGCGTCGAGCCGCTCGACACGCTCGACACGCTCACCATCCCCACGGGATCCGCTCATCGGAGCACTCTACGAACCTTGAGGGGACGAAGCACACCGGAACGGCGTTTCCGGAAGCGGCCCGGGACGGCGGGCCGTACAGGATGACCGCCCGTCAGACAGTCGGTCCGACCGCGGGCCGAAGCTCCTGACGCACCACGATCGCGTTGAGCCGGACCGCGAACGGGGCAACATCGGAGACCCCCAGCGTGCCGAGCCGGGCCTTGTCCAGACCGATGGTGGCGTCCACGCAGAAGGCGATGGCGTACACGCCCGCCTCGGCCTCCTCGTCCTGGAGGGCGAAGAACAGGTCCCGGTAGAAGCTGGTGCGGTCCACGCCTTCCTCGTAGTACGAGAGCCCCGGTTCGTCCTCCTGGGCGGCGAGGCCCGTGAAGGCGCGTACGAGCTCGGTATCGATCGTGTCCCAGAAGGAAGCGTCGGCGAGCGCGTCCGGCAGGGCCTGGCGCACCGCCTCCTTCAGGGAGACCACGATGACGCCCATCGGGGCGTGCTCCTGGAGCCCCCAGCCGCGGACCATCCTGACGACGGTTCCGTCCGGTATGGCGGCCGCGGCCTCCCGGATGTGGTCGAAGTCGAAGTTGACGGTCGCCGGGGCGATCGCTTCCTGGAACACCCGGTCGATGGCTTGGGCCTGTTCGAGATGGTCCGCACCCACATCGATGACGGTTCTGAAATTACCGGCCATGGCTCCTCCTGTGTCGCTGTGTGCTGTGCCGCTGTGTGCTGCGCCGTGCCGCATAGTGCGGTGATCCGGCGGAGGCAGTATGCCGAGCGGGCTCCACGCCTCGCAGCGGCGTCCCGATGCGCGGACGACCCGGGGGGAGGCTCCCGGGCCGCCGGTCCCGCGTCGGCGCCACCGCGCCCAACACGCCCAGCCACGCCTGGTTCGGAACTCCTTTCACGTCATCCGAACGGCCCTCACATCGAAACGATTCTGCGCAGATACGCAAAGGGGCGCCCCTGCCTCGCCCGTACCTCTTCCCGCCGGGGTCGCGAACTCGGGGCAACCGAACCGAACTTCAAATGTCTGTAAATTTCCGGTCAAGCGAAGGGCGAACCCACCCTTCGGACATCGGAACCTTGGAGGTTCGATGCGTTACGGACCAGCACTGCGCGAGGACATCTCCGCACCCGGAACCACACCGCTCATCGGGATCTACGACATGTACTCGGCCTCTGTCGCGGCCCAGCACTACGACGGATTCTTCGTCTCCGGATTCGGCTTCGCGGCCTCGCACTACGGTCTCCCGGACATCGGCTACATCGCCTGGCCGGACATGGTCGCGTTCGTGGAGCGGCTGCGTCTGGCCTTCCCCGGCCGGCACCTCCTCGTCGACATCGACGACGGTTACGTGGACCCGGAGGTCGCCTGCCATGTCGTGCAGCGCCTGGACCGGGCAGGCGCTTCCGGTGTGATCCTGGAGGACCAGAAGCGTCCCCGCCGCTGCGGGCACGCCGACGGCAAGCAGGTCCTGCCGTTCGAGGAGTATCTGGACAAGCTCAACATGGTGCTGGAATGCCGCGGCGAGATGGTCGTGGTGGCCCGCACCGACGCGGTCGAGGAGGACGACATCCTGCACCGCGCCGCCGCGCTGGCCAAGACCGACGCCGATGTGGTGCTGGTCGACGGCGTACGCAGTGTGGAGTGGATCCGCCGCATCCGGGACGTCATCGGGGACAAGCCCCTGCTCTTCAACCAGATCGCCGGCGGAAAGTCACCCCGGCTGTCGCTCCCGGAGCTGGACGCCCTGGACGTGGACGTCGCGATCTACTCCACCCCCTGCCTCTTCGCGGCTCACGAGGCCATCGACACCGCGATGCGGACGCTGAAGGCGGCGGACGGGCGCCTCCCCCGGGTCAGCGGCCCGCGGAGCGTCGGCGTACCCGAGTCGACGCAGCTGCTGGAGCGCAACATCAGCCGCCACCACGACTCACCCTCACGCCTGGGCGTCTGAAAGGTACCCGCGGCCCTCAACCGCGGGTACCCACCCAGCCCGTGCGTCCAGGTAGTTTACCGAGGGG
>NZ_JBHYWP010000051.1:48479-55274 GCF_042751845.1 Streptomyces sp. NPDC059398
CCACACCCGCGGGAACCCACCCAGCACGACCGTCCAGGACTTCATCCGACGGGCCGGCATCCGGACAGCCGGACGGCCCGTCGGCCCGTCGGCCCGTCGGCCCGTCGGCCCGTCGGACGACAGCCGGACAGACGGACAGCCACCCATGACTGCCGACGGTCACCGCGCCCTCGCGGTGACCGGGAGGAGCGCGCCCGACCGTGAACCCGACCATGAAACAGCCCCTCGCACCGGACACTGTTACCGACGGCAACGGGTCACCCCACCGCACGGGGCGCCCGGATACGCCGGAGACCCCCCAGACGCTCCGGACCTCTCGGCTCCGGAGCGTCTTCACCGTGGCCGCCGGCCTGGCCATCGGCGCCGCCTGGGGCCAGGTGGCCCCGGCTGCCGCCACGCCGGGCCCGCTGCTCGTGACCTCCGTGACCCTGCCCGCCCACCTCGCGGCGGTCGAGGTGGACAACTCGCACGCGGACTCATGGCTGGAGGTGGACCGTACAGCCAACGTCCAGACCGGCGCGGGCGATGCGGGCAGCGATCACGAAGGCGGGGACTGAGGAGCGCCCGGGGCGAGCGCTCACCGTGCCAGTTCCCCCAGCAGCGCCCAGGCGCGGAGCCGGTCCGCGTCTCCCGCGATCTCCGTCGCCGAGACAAGCACGGGTGGCGCCCGAATTCCGGGATGCCGCCCGGCTGTGTGGTGGCAGGGGTCGCGCGCCCGCGCGGACCACGTACCCGATCAGGGGCGCATGGCAGGCGTACCGGCGCACGACACGGAGCATCGAATGCACGCGCCCAGCTCATGCGCCCCCGTTGATGAAGATCCGGCATTCCCCGTGCAGCTCACAGCCATTCGAATGGCACACGCCAATGGCATATTCCGGTACCTCGTCAGCCCGTTATGCCAGGTAGTAGAGACGTAGGCCCGACTTCACCGCATGGGTTGACTGTACGTAGCGATCACATGAAGCGGCATTTGCTGGGCAGAAGTCAGCCGGAGTTGGTTTTATATGAAGGTCCGCCGGGTGTAACGTACTGACGCTCGACCGAGGTCGAACGGATACCTGGGGAATCAACGTTCGATTACAGGTGAATGCGAAGCCGGGGGCTACGTGGTCTCGCTTGCCTGCCGGTCCACTGACCAGAAATAGAATGAGTGGGGGAAGTAGTGCTCAATCCTTTCGATGACGATTCGGCTCGGTTCGTTGTGCTGGTCAACGAGGAGCGTCAGTACTCACTCTGGCCTGCCACGACCGAGGTACCGGGGGGATGGGCTGCCGCGCGGGCCGAGGGCTCGCGGCAGGAATGCCTGGACTTCATCGAGGCGACCTGGTCCGACATGCGGCCCGCCAGTCTCGTCGCGGCCATGGAGGCCGCGAGTAAGTAGCGAACCGGCGCGATCAGAGAACACAGGGCAGAGGTGGGCCGTTCCGCGACGGCCCGCCGATGCCGCCTCTCGACGCCGGGAGCCACCGCACATCAGCCTTCGCAGGCCCATTGAGCGACCACCGGGTTCGGCGTACCACAACTCCGGACCCGGATGGCCCCCGAGGGGCCCGGCGCGGTTTGCTTTGCCGTCTCCGACGCATTGAGCAACGGGAGATGGGCTCGTCACGCCCTCATGGACTGACTCGACACCCTTCGAAAGGGCGGCATCACCATGCCAGAAAACCGTGCCCGGCTTCTTCCTTTGACTGCCGCTCAGCAAGGTGTGTGGTACGGACAGCTATTGGACCCCAAGAGCCCGAAGTACAACATAGGTGAATGCATTCAAATCCATGGGCCGCTCGACGGGAGATTATTCGAGGCCGCACTGAGGAGAGCGAGCGAGGAACACGAAAGCCTCAACCTCGAATTCGTGGTGGAGGGCGACACCGTTTACCAGCGTGTCGTACGGAAGCAGGTGGGCCGCTGCCGCACGGTGGATCTGACCGGCACTCAGGACCCGGCAGCCGCCGCCGAGCAGTACATGACCGACGACATGGAGACGGTCGACAGTCTGACCTGCCCGCGCCACACCTTCGCCCTGCTCAAGCTCGGCCCCGACCTTCACTTCTGGTACGTCCGCTACCACCACATCGCCCTGGACGGGCTGAGCGGCACCGGCATTGCCCGCCGGGTCGCGGAGCTGTACACCGCCGCCGTACGAGGTGAGCAGGTGCCAGAACTCAGGGCGCCGCTCAGCGAGTTGGTGGAGGACGAGACGGGCTACCACCGCTCGGCGGAGTTCGCGCGCGACCGGGAGTACTGGACACAGAAGTTCGGCGGACTCGCGCCCCGGACACCGGACGGTAGCGAGCAGAGCCCATCGGCGCTGTCCGCGCGCGACGCCGCCTTCATTCAGCGACGCCCGGCAGCACCCGGGGCTCACCGCGACAGCCCGGTGCCCGTCGCTCCCGGCACACATCTCCACCAGGGCAGGTCGCTGCCTCTGCATGTCATGGAGGGGCTGCGGAGAGTCGCTTCGGAGACCAGAACCACCTGGCCCGCCGTCTTCGTGAGCGCGGTCGCGGCGTACGTCAGCCGCGTGACAGGATCGCTGGACGTCGGCATCGGGCTGGCCTCGAACGGCCGCCGCAACAGCATGCGGCGGATCGCCGGCATGACGGCCAACATCCTGCCGCTGCACATCCATCTCACGCCCGGGATGACGGTGGCGGATCTGGTCCGTACGGTCGCGGCCGAGATGCGGCCGGCGATCCGTCACCGCCGTTACTCAAGAGAGCAGTTGGCCCGCGAGCTCAAGAACATCGGTGCCACGGCCCAGCTCTCCGACATCGTCGTGAACGTCATGCCGTACGGCTACGACTTCGACTTCGCGGGAAGTCCCGGCGTCTCGCGCCTGCTGTCCACCGGCCCGGTCGACGACGTCTCGCTCTTCCTCTACGAACGGTCCGGGGACAAGGGACCGCTTATCGGCTTCGACATCAACCGGGAGCTCTACCGGCCCGAGGACGTCCTGCCGCATCAGCAGGCCATCACCCACCTGATCGAAGAACTGGCACAGGCGGACCTGACCTCTCCCGTGTCGCGCCTGCGGGTACTGGACGACTCGGCGACGAAGCAGATTCTGGAGACGGGCCGGGGCGGGGATCTTCCGGTGGGTGTGTCGGGGGCGTCGCTGCCCGAGCTGTTCGCGGAGCGCGTGAAAGCGGCACCGGACGCGGTGGCCGTGTCCAGCAGCAACGGGACCCTGACCTACGGCGAGCTCGACCAGACATCAGCCGAACTGGCAGCCTGCCTGTCGGGCCACGGGGTGGGCGCGGAAGACGGGGTCGGGGTCCTCCTCACCCGGGCGCCCGGCATCGTCACCGCATCCCTCGCCGCTGTACGAGCCTCGGCCATGTACGTCCCACTCGACCACCAGTGGCCCACCGAACGCCTCCACCAGACCGCACACACCGCCAGGTTGCGCGCCCTCATCGTGGACCGCGAAACCGCCACCCACCCCTGGGTGCAACACATGCGAACCACCTTGCCCGTGCTAGTGGTTGACGCCCTGGGACACGTGACTGACGGGGCGCCCGCCTCCCCCGCACCCCTGCCGACCGTGATCGGCGGCGCACAGCTGGCCTACATGATGTTCACCTCCGGATCCACCGGCACCCCCAAGGGCGTCGGCATCACCCACCGCGACATCACAGCCCTCACCGCCGACACCACCTGGGCCAACACACCCCACACCATCCTCATGCACTCCGCCTACGTCTTCGACGCCTCCACCTTCGAAATCTGGGTGCCTCTCCTCACCGGCGGACGCATCGCCATCGCCCCACCCGGCCCACTCGAACCCCACACCCTCCACCACCTCATCACCACCCAGAACGTCACCGCGCTCTTCCTCACCACCGCACTCTTCAACACCCTCGCCGACACCACCCCCCAACTCCTCGGCACACTCCGCCTAGTAGCAACCGGCGGCGAAAAAGCAACCCCCGGACTACTCCAACAACTCGCCACCACCCACCCCCACACAACGTTCCACCACGTCTACGGACCCACCGAGACGACCACCTTCGCCACCCGCCACGCCGTCACCCCCCACACACCCACCGGCCCGCCCCCCATCGGGCATGCCCTCGACGGCATGCGCACCTACGTACTCGACACCGCCCTCAACCCCGTACCACCCGGCGTCACCGGCGAGCTCTACCTCGCAGGACCCGGCGTCGCCCGCGGATACACCAACCGCCCCGACCTCACCGCAACCCGCTTCACCGCCGACCCCTTCACCACCACCGGCGACCGCATGTACCGCACCGGCGACCTCGTCCGCTGGAACCACCACAACGAACTCGAATACATCAGCCGCGCCGACACCCAGATCAAACTCCGCGGCTACCGCATCGAACCCACCGAAATCGAAACCGCACTACGGTCCCACCCTTCGGTGAAGACCGCCCTGGTCACACTGCGCGAGGACATCCCCGGCGCGAGCCAGTTGGTGGCGTATGTCGTATCCGCCGATGGCGGCCCGCTGCACCCCGACACGCTGGCGGCCGAGGTGGGGCGGTCGTTGCCGTCGTACATGGTTCCTTCGGCGTTCGTACGGTTGGACTCGCTGCCTCTCAACCCGAACGGCAAAATCGACCGCAAGGCCCTGCCCGCGCCCGAAGCCGCCAGTGCCACGGGCGGCCGTCGTCCGCGGACCCCACAAGAAGAGATCCTCTGCGGCCTCTTCGCGGACATCCTCAACCGCGACCACATCACCATCGACGACAACTTCTTCACACTCGGCGGCCACTCACTCCTCGCCACCCGCCTCACCAGCCGCATCCGCACCACCCTGAATGCCGAAATCGAGATCCGCACTCTCTTCGAACACCCCACCGTCGCCACACTCGCCACCGCACTCGACACCGCCCACCATGCCCGACCCACCCTCACACCCCACAAACGCCCCGACCACCTCCCCCTCTCCCACGCCCAACAACGCCTCTGGTTCCTCAACCGCTACGAAGGCCCCAGCCCCACCTACAACATCCCCCTCGTCCTCCGCCTCGACGGCCCACTCGACACCCACGCCCTCAGCACCGCCATCACCGACCTCGTAGAACGCCACGAAACACTCCGCACCGTGCTCGTGGAGGAGGGCGGAGTCCCCCATCAGCAGGTGCACCCCGCTGCGGAAGCGCGTGGCCTGGTGCCACTGATCGTGGAGAGTGCCCCGGTCGGCGCGACCTCCGAGCAGGCCGCACGTTGGGCGCAGGACAGCGTGGCATCGGCGGCGGGCGGAACCTTCGACCTGGCGGGGAACCCCGCAGTGCGGGTGAAGCTGTTGCGGTTGACCGCTGAGGCGCATGTCCTGGTCCTGGTCGTGCACCACATCGCCGCGGACGGCTGGTCCCTGGCACCCCTCGCCCGGGACCTCGGGCAGGCGTACCGGGCCCGTACGCGCTCCACCTCACCGGACTGGACACCGCTCCCCGTCCAGTACGCCGACTACACCCTCTGGCAACACCACACCCTCGGCGAGGAGAATGACCCGGAAAGTCTTCTCAGCCGCCAACTCGGCTTCTGGCAGGAGAAGCTGACGGGCCTGCCCGAACGCATCGAACTGCCCCTGGACCGCCCGCGACCTGTGGTGGCAACGCACGCGGGTGGCGCCGTGCCCTTCCTGCTGGGCGAGGACGACCACCGGGGGCTCGCACAACTGGCCCGGTCGTCGGGGTGCAGCATGTTCATGGTGCTGCAGGCGGCCCTCGCCGTACTCCTCTGCCGCCACGGTGCCGGGGACGACATCCCGCTCGGCACCGCGGTGGCCGGCCGGTCCGACGAGGCTCTCGAAGATCTCGTCGGGTTCTTCGTCAACACCCTTGTGCTGCGTACGGATCTCTCGGGCGACCCCACCTTCCGCGAAATCCTGGCCCGGGTACGCGCCTTCGACCTCGCGGCCTACGCACATGAGGATGTCCCCTTCGAGCGGCTGGTGGAGGCGGTGAACCCGGAGCGTTCGCAGAGCCATCACCCGTTGTTCCAGACGATGCTGGTCCTGCAGAACCAGGCCACCGCCGGGATCGACATGCCTGGGGTGGTGGTGACGGATCAGTCCGTCCACACCGACGTCAGTAAGTTCGACCTGACGTTCTCGCTGACCGAAACGCAGGACGACGACGGCGAACCCGCCGGACTGACGGGGTATCTGGAGTTCTCCACGGAGCTGTTCGAACGGTCCACGGCGCAGTCACTGGCCGACCGGCTGTCGCGCCTGCTGGCCGGTGTCGTCGCGGATCCCGAGCAGCGGGTGCACCGTATGCAGCTGCTCACTCAGCAGGAGCAGTCGGAGCTTCTCGCCGCCGGACGCGGGCCGGCCGGGCAGGTTCCGCGGCTCACCGTGCCCGAGGCGTTCCAGGCGCAGGCGGCCCGCACACCCGACGCCGTGGCGGTGCGGGATGCGGACGGCTCTCTCACGTACGGGGAGTTGAACGCCCGCGCGAACGCCCTCGCCCACCACCTCACCAACCAAGGCATCGGCCCCGAAGACCTCATCGCCCTCGCACTCCCCCGCACCAACCAACTCCCCACCACCACCCTCGCCATCCTCAAAACCGGAGCCGCCTACCTCCCCATCGACCCCACCTACCCCCACCACCGCACCACCCACATCCTCAACACCACCAAACCCACCCACCTCATCACCACCACCCACCTCAACACCCAACTCCCCACCCACACCATCCCCACCACCCACCTCAACACCCACCAACCCACCACCCCCCACACCACCAACCCCACCCACACACCCCACCCCCACCACCCCGCCTACCTCATCCACACCTCCGGCTCCACCGGACAACC
>NZ_JBHYWP010000052.1:0-21189 GCF_042751845.1 Streptomyces sp. NPDC059398
GCCGCGCACCGGCGTGCGGCCGCGCCCGGGCAGCCGGTGACGCTCTTCTCGACGTCCTCGATCATCACGTCGACCGCGTCGAGCAGCTCGTCCACGACCGCCCGGTCGGCCACCAGCGGCGGCGAGATCATCAGCATCGTCGCGCCCCGGTCGTCCGGGCGCAGGATGACCCCGGTCTTCCTGAACGCCTGCGGGAGGACCTCGCGCAGCACCTTCTGCGCCTGCTCCGGGGTCAGCTCACGCCCCGTGCCGCGGTCGGCGGTCAGCTCCACCGCGTAGAAGAAGCCCATGCCCCGCACGTCCTTGACGACAGGGTGACGCCGCTTGATCTCGTCGAGCCCGGCGCGCAGTCCGGGTCCGAGCGTGGTGACGTTGTCGAGGACCTTCTCGTCCCGCATCGCGGAGATGTTGGCGACCGCGACCGCCGTGGACACCGGGTGGCCGCCCCAGGTAGCCCCATGGGTGAACGTACCGCCGCCAGGAGCCTCGTAGAGGCCGCGGACCAGCGGCTCACGGGCGATCATCCCGCCGAGCGGTGCGTAACCGGATGTGGAGCCCTTGGCGAAGGTGATCATGTCCGGCACCACCCCGAAGTAGCCGCTGCCGAACCAGTGGCCCAGCCGCCCGAAGGAGCAGATGACCTCGTCGGCGACGAGCAGCACCCCGTACCGGTCGCAGATCCTGCGCAGTTCGCGCCAGTAGCCGTCCGGCGGGACCAGGGCGCCCCGGCCGTTCTGCACCGGTTCGGCGAAGACGGCCGCGACCGTCTCGGGGCCCTCCTCAAGGATGGCGGCCTCGATCGCGCGCACGCACTCCAGCTCGTCGGCCGGACCGCAGTCGCCGGTGTGGCCAAGGGTGTTGGGCACATGCCGGACGCCGGGCAGCAGCGGCAGGAACGGATCGCGGATCTTGGGAAGCCCCGTGACGGACAGGGCGCCGAGGGTGACACCGTGGTACGACATATCGCGGCTGATGATCTTCGTACGCTCGGTGTGGCCCTGACTGCGGTGGTACTGCCGGGCGAACTTGATCGCCGTCTCCACCGCCTCCGAACCGGAGTTGACGAACCAGGTGACGTCCAGATCGCCCGGGGCCAGCTCCGCGATCAGACTGGCGGCTTCCACGGCCGGCGGGTGGGCCGCGCCCCAGTTGGTCGAGTAGGCCAGCGTCTCCATCTGCCGGGTGGCCGCCGCGACGATGTCCCCCCGGCTGTGCCCCATGTTCACGCAGAACAGGCCGGCGAGGCCGTCGAGAAAGCGCCGGCCCTGCTCGTCGTACAGATAGCATCCCTCGCCGCGGACGAAGACCGGCAGCTCGTCGCTCTGCCAGACGTCCTGGCGGGTGAAGTGCTGGCCGAGATGGCGCTGCGCCCTGGCGCGGAAGGCGGACTCGGTGGTCACGATGGGGCTCCCCTCTGGCCCGGCGGCTGCCGGGCGGATGGTGTGCGGTGGTGTGGGCCGGGTGTGCGGGTGACCGCCGGTGCGGGCGGTGCCTGCGGATGGCGCTACTTTCGAAACACGCCCTAGACGAGCGCCTGGGCGGCGTCGACGTACTTGAGGCCGTGCGCCTCGGCGACCGGGCGGTAAGTGACCTGGCCGCCCACGATGTTGATGCCGCGTCCGATGGCGGCGTCCGAATCGGCGGCCGCGGCCAGCCCGTTCCTCGCGATGTTCAGGATGTACGGAAGAGTGACGTTGGTCAGCGCGTAGGTGGAGGTGTTCGGCACCGCGCCGGGCATGTTCGCGACGCAGTAGAAGACCGAGTCGTGCACGCGGTAGACCGGGTCGGCGTGGGTGGTCGCACGCGAGTCCTCGAAGCAGCCGCCCTGGTCGATGGCGATGTCGACGAGGACCGAGCCGGGCTTCATACGCGAGACGAGCTCGTTGGAGACCAGCCGCGGCGCCCTGGCACCCGGCACCAGCACCGCGCCGATGACGAGATCGGCCTCCAGCACCGCGGCCTCGACCTCGTACGCGTTGGAGGCGACGGTGGTGATCCGGCCCCCGTACATCCGGTCCGCGGCCCGCAGCTTGTCGATGTTCTTGTCGAGCAGCACCACATCGGCCCACATACCGGTGGCCACCGCCACCGCGTTCATCCCCGACACCCCGGCGCCGATCACGACGACCTTGGCGGGCCTCGTCCCCGAGACACCCCCCATGAGCACACCGCGACCGCCCGCGGCCCGGGTGAGGTGGTGGGCGCCGGCCTGCGGCGCCAGCCGTCCGGCCACCTCGGACATCGGGAAGAGCAGCGGCAGCGAGCCGTCGACCGCCTGGACCGTCTCGTACGCGACCCCGGTGATCCCGGACTCCAGCATCGCGTCGGTGCACTCCCGCGATGCCGCCAGATGCAGATAGGTGAAGAGCGTCTGGTCGGCGCGCATGCGGTGGTACTCCTCCGCCACGGGCTCCTTCACCTTCAGTACCAGCCCCGACTCCGCCCAGACGTCGTCGGCGGCAGGCACGATCGTGGCACCGGCCCGGACGTAGTCGGCGTCCGTGATCGAGGAGCCGGCACCGGCGTCCTTCTCGATCCGCACGGTGTGGCCGGCCCTGACCAGCTCATGGACGCCGGGGGGAGTGATGGCCACCCGGTACTCGTGGTTCTTGACCTCGCGCGGAATCCCGATCTTCACGACGATTTCCCCTCGGTGGTGCGGGGCGCCGCCGGTCCGTGCCGGCGCGCTGGAGCCGTACCGGGGCTGAGCCCGGAAACGGCCGACCCGCAGAGCGGACGGGTGCCCCGCGGGGCACACCGTGCTGAGTACGCCACCAGAGTGCCGACCGGGCTGGCCCAGGGGAAAGCACCAGATCCGCGCGGTCCGACAGGTCCAGGCCGGAACCGGCAATCCCGCCGTCTCACCCGGTCCGACCTCTGGAGTAAAGGCCGTTGTACGGCTACGCTCCCGGTCAGCTGGTACCCCCGGGCGGCGCGGATGCGGCCTGCCGGATGGGGACAGCCGAGTACCGCGCCGGGGGCCCGGCCCCGTGGGCCCGCGCGGGCCATGTCATCCGCGAGAGGCGCATATGCCACGTACATTGATCGAGATCGACCGGACATCGGGGGAGCCGCTCTACCGGCAGATCCGCAAAGCGCTCGAACACGGCATCGCCGTCGGCACCATCGACGCGGAGCGGAGACTGCCCTCGTCACGGGAGCTGGCCCGGGAGCTGAGCCTCTCCCGCAACACCGTGAACGCGGCCTACCAGGAGCTGGTGGCCGAGGGGTTCGTGGAGAGCCGCGAACGGCAGGGGATCTTCGTCAACCGCGAGATGCGCCCCTACTGCGCGGTGGAGGAACGCCCGCCGGCCGAGCGCTTCGACTGGGGGGCGCGGCTGCGCGGCCACCCCGAGGACCGGCTGCCCCACATCGAGAAACTCCCCGACTGGGCCGACTATCCGTACCCCTTCCTCGCCGGACAGGTGGATCTGCGGGCCTTCCCCGCCCGCGACTGGTCGAGAGCGCTCAACGAGGCGCTCTACCAGCCGCACGCGCAGTACAGCCTCCAGGACAGCATCGCGGCGGACGATCCGCTCCTGGTCGACATGCTCTGCCGCCAACTGCTGCCCGCACGCGGCGTTGAGGCCACCCCGGACGAGGTCCTGGTCACCGTGGGCTCCCAGCAGGGTCTCGACCTGCTGAGCCGGGCCCTGCTGGGCACCGGCTCCACCGTGGCGGTGGAGGACCCCGGCTATCTGGACGCCCGCCACATCTTCGTACGGGCCGGCGCCCGGCTGCTCCCGCTGCCGGTCACCTCCGCCGGGGTGGTCCCGCCGGCCGGCCTGGCCGGGGTGGACCTGCTCCATGTGACACCGTCCCACCACCATCCGACCAACGTCACGCTGAGCATCGGGCGGCGCAGGGAACTGCTCTCACTGGTACGGGAGAGCGGCACGGTCATCGTGGAGGACGACTACGACAGCGAGTTCCGCTACCAGGGCAGTCCGACACCGGCGCTGAAGGGTCTCGACAGCACGGGACAGGTCGTCTATCTGGGCACGTTCTCGAAGTTCCTGGCGCCGGGACTGCGTATGGGATACGTGGTGGCGTCCCGTGAACTCATCAGAGAGCTGCGCGACTTGCGGCGCTACTCCGTACGTCATCCCTCCGGGCACATCCAGCGCGCCCTCGCGCTGCTCATCCAGTCCGGCGAGTACCACCGGGCCGTACGCCGCTACCGGGGGCAGCTGATGCGCAAGTGGGAGGCGGTCACCGCAGCCGTCAACACCCATCTGCCCTGGCACACCACGCCGTCGCCGGGCGGCGTGAGCCTGTGGATGACCGGGCCCGCCGAACTCGACTGCCGCAGACTGGTGGAGCTGGCACAGCGGCGCGGGGTGCTCATCGAACGCGGCGACATCTACTTCCTCTCGGGGCAGCCTCCGCTGAACCACTTCCGGATCGGCTTCGCGGCCCCGCAGGTGCGCGCGATCGATCCGGGCATCAGCATTCTGGGCGGGCTGGTGGGGAAGATGCTGGCGGCGGGATAGGGCCAGGTCCGGTTCACGGACCCGGCCCGCCCAGCCGCTCAGCCCGTCAGCTTCTCAGCCGATCAGGCCGAGGATCTCCCGGAACACCGCGTTGTCCGGGCCCCGTGAGAGGTCCAGGACCATTGAACGTCGGTAGTACGGGCTCAGATCGAGTCCCAGTCCCACCCCGTGGATCTCGACCGCGCCGGACTGCTCGTACCGCGCCACCACATCGGTGAGGTGCCGGTCGAGGAAGCGGGGGCCGTTGGCGAGCTGGGTCGCGGTGTCCATGGGGCCGCCGTCCGACAGCACGAACAGCAGCCGCCGGCTCCCGGGCCCGCGGTCGGCCGCCGTGCCCTGCGCGCGGCGGGCGGCCCACGCCACCGCCTCACCGTCGACGCCCTCACGGAAGAGCTCCGGTCTGAGCAGCGCGGCGATGTCCCGGCGGGCGGTGCGCCACGGGGTCCCGGCGTCCTTGAAGACCAGATGGCACTGCTCGTTGAGCCGCCCCGGGCGGGCCGGCCGGCCCGCCCGCAGCCAGTCGCGCCGGGCCCGGCCGCCGTTCCAGGCCCCGGTGGTGAAGCCCAGGATCTCGCACTCGGCCCCGGCCCGGTCCAGCGCCCGCGCGAAGACATCGACCAGCAGCGCGAGCGCTTCACCGTGCTCCTTCATGGAGCCCGAGCAGTCGATCAGGAACGTCACTCTCGCATCCGTCGCCGGTTCGGTCCGCTCGGCCCTGAACACCCGCCGCTCGGTGGGGGAGCCGATCAGCCGGGCCAGCATCCGCCCGTCGATGTACCCCTCCTCCTGGCCGCCGTCCCAGCCCCGGGGTGCGGGTGAGGCGAGCCGGGCGGTCAACTCCCTGGTGATACGGGACAGGTTGACGCCCTGCGCGGCGATCCGGCGGTCGAGCCGTTCGCGGTATCCGGTGAGGGCCGCGGGTCGCACCAGCGTGCCCGCCCGCCGCTGCCGGTCGTAGGCGGTGGTGAAGACGCGGTAGCTGTCCCCGTCGCCGGTGTCCGTCCCGTGGAGCGCGGTGGCGCTGCCCGCCGGGCCGTCGTCGTCGAACTCCGTCAGCAGGGTGAACCCGTTGCGCGCGGGAGCGGGCCGTACATCGGCGTCGCGCTCCTTACGGCCCCGGCGGGCGGCCGCAGCGGCGGAGTCGGTCATCCCCGCCACGGTGTGCGCGATCGCCAGCGCGTGCACGGCGAACCGGGCCTGGTCACCGCGGTCCCTGCGCAGCCCGGCCAGCTCATGGCCGATCAACGGGGCCAGGGCGCCGCGCGTGGTCTCGATGGCGTCCTCGGTCTCCTCGACGACCGGGCGCCCGGTGATCCTGGCCCGGCACATCTGCGCGACCGTGTGGAGGAGGAGACCGCTCGCCGTCTCGGTCAGCCCCGAGTGGTGGAAGGCGAGCGACCACTGCTCGTGGCGGTGCTGGAGGTTCTCCGCCACCCCGGGCAGATGCGCGGGCGCCAGCGATTCGGTCCGGAACTGCTCCAGCATCCCGAAGACCAGCCGGGCCGTCCGTCCGTCCGGGCGCAGCCGCCGGTGCAGCTCCTGGTCGGAGTGGGCCAGCCGCAGCGCCAGGCCGTCCGCGGCGCCCCGGAAGGAGCCGAAGTCGTCCTGCGCGGAGGGGTGGAGGTGGGGTGCGAAGACCGGGAGCGCCTGCCGCCCGCGATAGGGGCGCCCGCCCCGGAAGTGCAGCTCCGGGATGCCGCTGAGCGCGCGGACGGCCGCCCCGCAGAGCTCCTGGACCTGCTGCTGACGACGGACCGCGGCCCGGGTGGTGCCGTCCATGTCAGGCGCCCCGGACCGGCTCGCCGGCCAGTCCGCCGTGACCGGACACCCGGCCGGGCTCCCCGGCTTCCCGGCCGAAGCAGCGCTGGAAGTACTCGCCCACGACCGGGCGTTCGTCCTCGTCGCAGCGGTTGAGGAAGGACAGCCGGAAGGCGGCGGCGCAGTCGCCGAAGATCTCGGTGTTCTCCGCCCAGGTGATGACCGTACGGGGTGACATCAGCGTCGACAGATCGCCCGCGCGGAACCCCTCGCGGGTCAGCGCGGCGACCGCCACCATCGCGGTCACCAGCTCGCGCCCCGCCTCGTCGGCGAAGGCAGGGACCCGGGCCCGTACGATCGCGGCCTCCTCTTCGGCGGGCAGGTAGTCGAGGGCGGCCACGATGTTCCAGCGGTCCAGCTGGGCGTGGTTGAGACGCTGTGCCCCGTGGTAGAGCCCGTTGAGATTGCCGAGTCCCACGGTGTTCGCTGTGGCGAAGAGCCGGAACTGCGGGTGCGGGCGGAGCACCGTGTTCTGGTCGAGCAGGGTGAACCTGCCCTCGCGCTCCAGCAGACGCTGGATGACGAACATGACGTCCGGGCGCCCGGCGTCGTACTCGTCGAGGATCAGGGCGACCGGCCTGCGCAGTGCCCAGGGGACGATCCCTTCCTGGAAGGCGGTCACCTGGCGGCCTTCGCGCAGCACCACCGCGTCCTTGCCGACGAGGTCGAGCCGGCTGAGATGGCCGTCCAGATTGACACGTACACAGGGCCAGTTGAGCCGGGCGGCCACCTGCTCGACATGGGTGGACTTGCCGGTGCCGTGCAGCCCCTGGACCAGCACCCGCCGGTTGTGGGTGAAACCTGCCAGCAGCGCCAGGGTCACATCGGGATTGAACCGGTAGGCGGGGTCGGTCTCGGGCACATGCTCGGAGGGTTCGGCGAACGCGGGGACGGTGAGGGCCGATTCGATGCCGAACACGTCCTTCACGGCCAGCCTGACGTCCGGTCCGGACTCCGGGAGGGCGGACTCGTACTCCGCCGCGCCGTCGGTGCGTCCCGCGGTCGCGGTACAGGTCGTCATGGGGAAGTTTCCCTTCGTCAGGGGGAGTCGGCGCCGCCGTCCGGGGTTCCCTCCGCCTCGATGCGGCTGATCGCCGCTGCGGCGCGCTGGAGCGCGGGCAGGACCTGCAGGGCCTTGTCGGCGGTGAGCCGTACGGCGGGGGCCTGTACGGCGACGCACATGTTGGAACGGGCGCCCGTGGTCGGCACGAGGACCGCCACACACACCAGGCCGGGCAGGAACTCCTCGTCGTCCAGCGAGAACCCGTCGCGGCGTACGCGCCGGAACTCCTCCTCCAGAGTGTCGAGATCGGTCACTGTGTTGGGGGTGCACCGCTTGAGCGGTGCGTGGGCGAGCAGCTTGCGCCGCTGCGCGGGGAGCATCTGGGAGAGGATCATCTTGCCGCTGGCCGAGCAGTGGGCGGGCACCCGGGAACCTGCGGTCAGATAGAAGCGCAGCGGCTCGGGGGTCTCGACCCGGTCGAGATAGACGACCTCGTTGCCCGAGAGCGTGGTGATGTTGCAGCTCTCGCCCAGCTCGCCCACCAGATGGCGCAGCACCGCATGGCGTGCGCCGTGGTGGGTGGCGTTGAGGAGCAGGTTCTCGGCGAGCCGCCGCAGCCTCGATCCGGTGCCGTAGTGCCTGCCGTCGCTCTGGCGGACGAGCAGGCCCGCGCTCTCCAGCTGCTGCAGCATGCGGTGCAGGGTCGGTTTGGGCATGCCGGTCTCCTCGACCAGGCCCTGGAGCGAGACCAACTGGTCCTTGGAAGCGATCAGTTCGAGCAGTGCGAAGAGCCGCATGGTCGGCGTATCGCCGTTCAGCGCGGCGGGGTCGGATGCGCGTGACAGGTCCACGGTAGCTCCAGGTCGATCCAGATTCCGGAAACTAGCGTAACAGGTATCGATTTTCGGAACTCACCGTTGACGGAGTGGGGGAGGGCTCCTATGGTCCACTCAGATCCTGATTTCAGGAACGCCACGTACCGATTCTTTATGAGATCCGGTGTGCTGAAGGAGTGGAACCATGAGCGAGAACCCCGCGGACCCCAGCCGTACCGTCGCGGCAGGCCCGCAGCGGATGACCCCGTCGGAGGCCTTCGTCGAGACGCTGGTGGCCAATGACGTCACCGATATCTTCGGCATCATGGGCTCGGCGTTCATGGACGCCATGGACATCTTCGCGCCGGCCGGCATCCGTCTGGTGCCCGTCGTCCACGAGCAGGGCGCCGCCCACATGGCCGACGGATACGCGCGGGTCAGCGGCCGGCACGGGGTCGTCATCGGCCAGAACGGGCCCGGTATCAGCAACTGCGTCACCGCCATCGCCGCCGCGTACTGGGCCCACAGTCCCGTCGTCATGGTGACCCCGGAGACCGGCACCATGGGCATGGGCCTGGGCGGCTTCCAGGAGGCCAACCAGCTGCCGATGTTCCAGGAGTTCACCAAGTACCAGGCCCATGTGAACAACCCGAACCGGATGGCCGAGTTCACCGGCCGCGCCTTCGACCGGGCCATGTCGGAGATCGGCCCGACCCAGCTGAACATCCCGCGCGACTACTTCTACGGCGACATCACCGCCGAGATCCCGAAGCCGAACCGGCTCGACCGCGGCGCGGGCGGCGAGAAGAGCCTCAACGAGGCGGCCGAACTGCTCGCCACCGCCGAGTTCCCGGTCATCATCTCCGGCGGCGGCGTCGTGATGGCCGACGGAGTCGACGCCTGCAAGGCGCTCGCGGAGCGGCTCGGCGCCCCGGTGGTCAACAGCTATCTGCACAACGACTCGTTCCCGGCGAGCCACCCGCAGTGGTGCGGACCGCTGGGCTACCAGGGCTCCAAGGCCGCGATGAAACTGATCGCGAAGGCCGATGTGGTGGTCGCGCTGGGCTCCCGCCTCGGCCCGTTCGGCACCCTGCCCCAGCACGGCATGGACTACTGGCCGAAGAACGCGAAGATCATCCAGATCGACGCCGACCACAAGATGCTCGGCCTGGTCAAGAAGATCACCGTCGGCATCTGCGGCGACGCCAGGGACGCCGCGGCCGCCCTCACCGAACGGCTCGCCGGCCGCACCCTGGACTGCGACGCCACCCGCGAGCAGCGTGCCGCCGTCATGAAGGCCGAGCAGGACGCCTGGGAAGAGGAACTCAGCGCCTGGACGCACGAGAAGGACCCCTTCAGCCTCGACATGATCGCCGAGCAGGAGGAAGAGGAGGGCGACTGGCTGCACCCCCGCGAGGTGCTGCGGGAGCTGGAGCGCGCCATGCCGCCGCGCGTCATGGTCTCCACCGACATCGGTAACATCAACTCCGTCGCCAACAGCTACCTCCGCTTCGAGGAGCCCCGCTCCTTCTTCGCACCGATGAGCTTCGGCAACTGCGGCTACGCCCTGCCGACCATCATCGGGGCCAAGGCCGCGGCCATGGACCGCCCGGCCGTCTCCTACGCGGGCGACGGAGCCTGGGGCATGAGCATGGGCGAGATCATGACCGCCGTACGGCACGACATCCCCGTCACCGCCGTCGTCTTCCACAACCGCCAGTGGGGCGCGGAGAAGAAGAACCAGGTCGACTTCTACAACCGGCGCTTCGTCGCCGGGGAGCTGGAGAGCGAGAGCTTCGCCGGCATCGCCCGGGCCATGGGCGCGGACGGCATCGTCGTGGAGAAGCTCTCCGACGTCGGCCCGGCCCTGCAGAAGGCCGTCGACGCCCAGATGAACGAGGGCAGGACCACCGTCATCGAGATCATGTGCACCCGTGAGCTGGGCGACCCGTTCCGCCGCGACGCGCTGTCCAAGCCGGTGCGCTACCTGGAGAAGTACCAGGACTACGTCTGAGCGACCCGGACCGCCCCCGCGCTCGCACCGCGGGGCCGGCCGAGACCGCGGGGGTCCCGGACCCGGCTGCCCTGCCCGGCACCGGGGCCCCCGCGCCCGGCACGGGGCCGGGTGTGCCGCGCGCGCCCCTCATGCGCACGGCGCACCCGGCCCCGTCGCACTCCCGATCGCACCGCCCACGCCAAGGGAAGCACCCCCATGCTCATCGACCCGCTCGCCCCGGCGCGGCCCCCCGCGGGACCGGCCGGTGCCGCCGTGCAGCACCTTCTCGACACCTGGGCGGAACGGCTGCGGCCCGCCTCCAGGCGGCCCCGCGTCGCCCTCGCCGAGGGGACCGACCCGCGGGCGCTCTGGGCCGCGGTCCACCTCGCCGAACAGCACGCCATCACCCCGGTCCTGGTCGGCGACCCGGCCCGCATCCACGCCCGCGCGGCCGAACTCGGGCTGAAGCTGCCCGACGACCCCGACCGGCTCGACCTGCTCGACCCCGCGGCGCTCGCCGCCGACGACCACTGCGCCGGCACCCTCGCGGACGCGCTGTCCGCCCGGCGCAGTCTTACGCCCGGCGTACGGCGCGAGCTGGCCGCCGACCCGCTCTTCCTCACCGCGACGGCGCTGCGCCTGGGAAAGATCGACGCGTGCGTCGCCGGCAGCAACCGCCCCACGGCGGACGTCCTGCGGGCCGGGCTCTACGTCGTCGGTCTCGCGCCCGGCATCCGTACCCTCTCCAGCAGCTTCCTGATGGTGATGCCCGACGGCCGCCTCATCGGCTACGGGGACTGCGCGGTCGTCGTCGACCCGACCAGCAGGGAACTCGCCGACATCGCCCTGGCCACCGCGGCCACCCACCACGCCCTGACCGGTGAGCCGTCCCGGGTGGCCCTGCTCTCCTTCAGTACCAAGGGAAGCGCCTCACATCCGCAGGTGGACCGGGTCCGCGAGGCCCTGAGCCTGGTCCGTGCCGCGGCACCCGGACTCGCCGTCGACGGCGAGCTGCAGTACGACGCGGCGGCCGTCCCGGCGATCGGCCGCTCGAAGGCGCCCGCGTCGGAGCTGGCTGGCCGGGCCAACACCTTCGTCTTCCCCGGCCTCGCCGCGGGCAACATCGGCTACAAGATCGCCCAGTGGGCCGGCGGCGCCGCCGCGGTCGGCCCACTGCTCCAGGGCCTCGCCGCACCCCTGCACGACCTCTCGCGCGGCTGCACAGGACCGGACATCGCGGCCCTCGCCCTGGCGGCCGGACTACAGACGGACAGCGTCCCCAGCACCCCAGCACCGGAGGAAGCACCGTGCCCGTGACACCCCCGACCCCTGCCCCCGCGACATCCCCGGCCACCGCGCCCGGAGCCGTTCCCCGGGCCGCCCACCGCGCCGGGTCACCCGAGGGAATCCGCCTCGCGGTGCTGGACCTGGCCGGTACGACGGTGACCGACGCGGGCGCAGTGGAGGACGCCTTCGTCCAGGCCCTGTGCCAGATGGACGTGCCGGAGGGCAGCGCGTCCCACGCGCGCATGATGGAGCATGTCCGCGCCACCATGGGGGAGTCCAAGATCTCCGTGTTCCGGCATCTCTTCGGCGACGGGGAGGCGGCGGAGCGGGCCAACGACCTCTTCGAGCGCGCCTACGCGGAACTCGTCGCCGCCGGCCGGTGCAGGCCGATCCCGGGCGCACGCGAGACGATCGAGGCCCTCCGCGCCTCCGGCGTCGCCGTCGTCCTCAACACCGGCTTCTCGCCCCGGACCCGGGACAGCCTGCTGGCCTCGCTCGGCTGGGCGGACCTCGCCGACGCGGTGCTCTCGCCCGCCGACGCGGGCCGTGGACGCCCGTACCCCGACATGGTGCTCACCGCGCTCCTGCGCACCGGGACTCCCTCCGTCCACCACACCGTGGTCGTCGGCGACACTCCGTACGACATCGAGGCAGGTCTGCGCGCCGGAGCGGGGCTCGTGGTCGCCGTGCTGACCGGGGCCCACACGGAACCCCAGCTGCGCGCCGCCGGCGCGCACTACGTCGTCGACTCCGTCCGCCGCCTGCCGGACGTACTGCGCGGGTAGCCGAGTCCCGGCCGGGCCCCGGACGGGCACCCCCCTGGGGTGCCCGGCCCCCCGCCCCAGGCCCCGTACAACCTTCGTACCGGGTCGCGCCCTACCGCTGCTTGGCCACCCGCAGCAGGTGGAGCGCCGGTTCCGGCAGTTCACGGCCCTTGGGCCAGACCGCGTGCAGGATCCGGTGCAGCCGGACGGACGGGTCGATCTCGACCTCGACGAGGCGCCCCGAGGCCACGTCCTCGCGCACGGCGAGGGCGGAGAGCACCGCGGGGGCCAGACCCCGTGCGGCGGCGCTGCGCAGCGGGGCGGTGGAGCCGAGTTCGAGTACCGGTACGGCGATTCCGTCGTACGGGCGCAGCGCCCGCTCCAGCGTCTCCCGGGTGCCCGAGCCCGCCTCCCGCAGCAGCAGCGGGGTGTCGGACAGCTCCCGGCCGGTCAGGGCGCTGCGCCGGTGAGTCCACGTATGGCCGGGCGCCACCACGACGGCGAGCCGGTCCCGGCCCACCGCCGAGCGGTGCAGGTCCTCGGGGACCCGGGGCCCCTCGACGAACCCCAGATCGCAGCCCCCGCGGCGCAGTGCCTCGACCACACCCCAGCTGTTGGTCACGGTCAGCCCCACATGGGCGTCCGGTGCGCTGTCCCGCAGGGTGACCAGCCAGCCCGGCATGAGCTCCTCGGCGATGGTCAGGCTGGCGGCGACATGCAGCCGGCTGTCCTGCCGGGAGCGCAGCGCCGCGGCGCCCTCGACCAGGGCCGCGGCCTGTTCGAGCACCGCGCGGGCCCAGTCCGTCACCACCGCCCCGGCCGGCGTGAGCCGGGACCCGGCGGTGGAGCGGTCCAGGAGGTGGAGCCCGAGATGGCGCTCCAGCGTCCGCATCCGCGCGCTCGCCGACGGCTGGCTGATGAGCATCCGGGCCGCCGCTCTGCCCAGGCTGCCGGTCTCCGCCACGGTCACCAGCAACTGCAGCGACTGCAGATCGGGCAGCGGCCGCTGCCCGCCGTCCTGGGTCTCGCCGCGCTCACTCACCGGTGCCGCCTCCCTCTCGTACCGCGCACGCCGTCCGTACGGCCTGGGCTGTGGGGGGCGCACCCGGGACCCCGCCTGCCGTCCGTACGCCCTGCGCCGTGGTGCCGCACCCGCCGTCCGGCGCGCCCGTGTGGCGTCCTTCGCGCGGTGCGGCCCTCATAGGAAAACCTTCATAGGGGAACCCTATGGCCTGGTCCCGGATTCGCGTCTACCGGGCCCGGCGGATCCCCCACACGCTGGTGATCATGACATTGAGTACGGAACGCACCCCGTCACCGTCCCCCGGCCGACAGCCGGCGAAGCCGTCACCCGGCGGCGGCGCGTCCGCCCCGGGACCGGTGAGCCGCAACGCTCCCGGGCTCGCTCTCGCCGTCGTCGGACTCGGCATCGCCGAGGGCGTGCACGCCCTGCTGCCCGGCGTGCCGATGCTGACGGCCGCCGTGGTGCTCGGGGTCGTCGCGGCGCACATCCCGGGGGTGCACGCGTTCGTACGGGGCCGGGGCCGGGCCGGACTCTCGACGGCCGGCAAGCGGCTGATGCGGGGCGGCATCGTGCTGCTCGGACTCAAGCTCAGCATCGGAGATGTCCTCGGCCTCGGCTGGGCGACGGTGACCATGGTGCTCGCCGTGGTCCTCGCGACCTTCTTCGGGACCTGGTGGCTGGGCCGGAAGATGGGCCTGCCCGGTGACCAGCCGCTGCTGATCGCCACCGGATACTCGATCTGCGGTGCCTCCGCCATCAGCGCCGTCAGCGGGGCGCTCGGCAAGGACGAGGACGACGAGAAGCTGGCGGCCGACGTGGCGACCTCGGTCGCGCTGGTCACCCTGTGCGGGACCCTCGCCATCGCGGTCCTGCCTCTGCTGCACCACCCGCTCGGCCTGGACAACCTCCAGTTCGGCCGCTGGGTCGGCGCCGGTGTCCACGATGTCGGCCAGGTCGTGGCCACCGCGCAGACCGCGGGGCCGACCGCGCTCGGCGAGGCCGTGATGGTCAAGCTGATCCGGGTGGCGATGCTCGCACCGCTGGTCGCCGCGGTGGCGGTGGCCCACCGGAGGCGCCGCGCCCATGAGGCGGCCGGCGGCGAGCAGGCGACGGGTGCCCGCCGCCCCGCCGTGGTGCCGCTGTTCGTGGTCGGCTTCCTGGCGATGACGGCGCTGCGCAGCACGGGCATCCTGCCCACCGGAGTGCTCGACGCAGCCGACACCGCACAGCAGCTCCTGCTGGCCATGGCGCTCTTCGGCCTCGGCAGCGCCGTACATCTGCCGTCGCTCGCCCGCTCCGGTGCCAGGACGGCCGCGCTCGGCCTGGCCTCCTGGGTGGTCATCGCCTCGGTGAGCTACGCGGGCGTCCTGCTCACCACCTGACCGCGGACACCGGGGCCGCCGCCGCGCGGCCCCCTTGAGGCGGAACCCCCTTGAGGCGGAGCCCCCTCGAAGCGGAACCGCAAAGGCAGCACACCCCGGGGGGGGGCCCCAACGGGGGGGGCCCCCCCGGGGGGGGGGGGGGGCGGGGGGGTCAGCCCCCGGGCGCAGCTGGGACCCCCGCCGGGGTGTCGCGGGTGCCGGGGTCTCAGGCCCGGGTCCGCTGCTGCTCCGCCTGCGGGGCGGCCGGAGCACCGGGCAGTTCCGCCGCCAGGTGGTCCCGGACACCGTCCGGGTCCGTCAGCCTGTTGAGCCGCGCCGGCACATCGAAGCCGACCAGCAGGACGACCAGGACCGTGCCCGCGAAGGTCAGTACGGCGAGTGCCCTGCCCAGCGGCATCCCCGAAGCCAGATGTGCGCCGAGCACCGGGGCCACCGCGCCGCCGAGCGCCCCGACGTTGTAGGTGAAGCCGAGCGCCGCCGCACGGCTCTCGGTCGGGAAGTGGCCGCCGATGTAACGCGGCAGCAGCCCGGAGATCCCGAAACTGAGGGCCTGCAGCACGAACAGCAGCCCGCCGAGCAGCAGCAGGTTGTCATGGACCGCGAACACCGGGAAGACGAAGACCATCGACGCCAGCAGCGTGAACGCGTACGCCTTCCTGGTGCCGATCCAGTCACCCACGAACCCGGCGAGCCAGCAGCCGGCCATCGTGCCGAACCCGGCGAAGAACAGGGCATCACTGACCTGGTCCGGCGAGTAGCCCAGATCCGTCTTGAGATACGTCGGCAGCAGCGCCTGGATGGGCCAGGTGTAGAGGAAGGCGAAGAAGACGGTCACGATCATGGACACATACAGCAGCCAGCTGCGCCGGCCGCCCAGCTGCACCGCGAGGGCGAGCAGACTGACCCCCGCCAGCACCGAGAGGAGCGGGACGAGCCCCGCGCCGGTCGGGGTGAAGACGGCGAACAGGGTGACGGTCGCGATCACCACCAGCACCGTGTTGACCGTGGCCAGGACCGGCGTGGCGAAGAGCGGGCGGAACGGATTCGGCTTCGCGGTCCGCTCCTTGACCGACTCGCTCCACTCCGGGGCCTCGGGCAGGGCGCGCCGCAGCCACAGGGCGACCACGATGGGCACCAGGCCGATGTAGAACATCCAGCGCCAGCCCAGGGCCGGCACGATCCACTTGTACGCCTGGGCTGCCAGCACCGACCCCATGGAGAAGCCGGAGATCAGGAAGCCGCTCGCCCGATTGCGCAGCCGCGCCGGCCAGCTCTCCATGGCGTACGTGGCGCTCGCACTGTACTCACCGGCCATGCCCATGCCGATCGCCAGACGTGCGACGAACAGGCTGGTGTAGTCCCACGACAGACCGCAGGCGAAGGTGCCGAGCGAGTAGAGCAGGATGCTCACGACCATCGACAGCTTGCGCCCGTACCGGTCGCCGAGCGCGCCCAGCACGGCCCCGCCGAGCCAGCGGGTGATGAACGCGGCCGAGACCAGACTGGCGGCCTGCACCGTGCTCAGATGGAAGTCGTCGCTGATCTCGGTGAGGACCAGGGTGATCACGACGAAGTCGAAACCGTCCAGGACATAGCCGATCCAGGCGGCGAAGAACGACTTCCACTGGGTGCGGGATACCTCGCGGTACCAGGGGAGCGTGGCTTGGGTCTTGTTGTGCACGGTGCCTCCAGAATGCCGGACGGACTCGGCGTTGAGCCGACGGGCAGGCGGTGATGCGCTATCGCTTGGCCAGTTCCGAGACGAACGTGGCGGTCAGGGCGGTGGGCGCGGTGATGGCAGTGCCGACGACGACGCTGTGGGCACCGTGCGCGAGTGCCGCGGCAGCCTCGTGCGGATCGCGGATGCGGCCCTCGGCGACGACCGGGACATCCACCGCGCCCGCGAGGGCTGCGACCAGGTCCAGGTCGGGGCCGTCCTGGCGCGGGGAGCCGGGAACATAGCCGGAGAGGGTGGTCGACACCAGGTCCGCGCCTTCGGCGGCGGCGGTGACGCCCTCTTCGAGGGTGGAGACGTCCGCCATCACCAGGGCGCCCGCGGTGTGCACCGCTTCGGTCAGCTCCGCGAAGGTGCTGCCGTCGGGGCGGGGCCTGGCGGTGGCGTCGGCCGCGACCACATCGGCCCCCGCCGCCACGAGTGCCAGGGCGTGCCGGACGGTCGGCGTGATGTACACACCGGTGTCGCCGTCCTTCCACAGTCCGATCAGCGGGAGGGCCACGGCCTCCCGGATCGCCGCCACCACATCGGGCTCGTTGGCGCGTACGGCGGCGGCCCCGCCCGCGGCGGCGGCCCTCGCCAGCCGGACCAGGGTGCCGGTCTCCCGCATCGGGTCGCCGGGAGGGGCCTGGCAGGACACGATGAGCCGGCCCCGGAGCGCATCGGCCAGTGCTGCGGACCGCGTACGGAGAGAGGTGCCGGACGGCGTGGTGGGCGGTGTGCTCACAGGAGGGCTCCCGGTCTGTGCAGAGGGACGGTGGTGGTCAGGGCGGCGGCGCCGATCACCGCGGCGTCGGCGCCGTACAGGGGTGCGACGGGCCGCAGCCGGCGCAGTGGCGGCATCAGCTCGCCGGTGAAGGCGTCCGTCAGGGCGTCCCAGTAGAGCGGGCCGATCCCCGGTACACCGCCGCCGACGACGACCCGGTCGGGCCCCAGTGTGTTGGCGAGGCCGCCGAGTGCCCGGCCCATTGCCCGGGCGCCCGTGGTGATGGCGCGTACGGCGCTGCTGTCGCCCGCCGACGCCCGCTCGGCGACGGACTGGAGCCGGCCGGCCGGCTGCCCGCCGAGCCGCTCGTACAGTGCGGTGATCCCGGGCCCGGACGCGACCGCTTCGAGGTGCCCCGCGCCGCCGCAGGTGCAGTCGAGTCCGGCCGCATCGGGGCTCGGCAGATGCCCCAGATGGCCCGCGATGCCGGCGGCGCCGTGCAGCATCCGCCCGTCGCAGGCGAGCGCGCCGCCGACCCCGGTCCCGACAGCCGCGAACAGCAGCGACGCACGCGCGCCGCCGGTCGCTGCCAGCTCGGGTCCGGCGGTGGCGCGTACGTCGTTGTCACAGGCGACCGGAAGTCCGGTGAGCTCCGCGAGCCGGGCCCCCAGGGCGGTGCCCGCCCAGCCGCGGATCGTGTCGGTGGCGCTGGTGACGGTGCCCGAACGGGGGTCCACCACACCGGCCGCCGCCACACCGACCGCCGTCGCGCCGCGGTCGACGGCGCGGGCGGCGAGGCGCAGCGCGCCGAGTACGGCATCGGCGCCGTCGGCCGCCGGGGTCGCCAGGGTGTGCCGGGCGAGCACCGACCCGTCCGGCCCGACCAGGGCGGCGGCGATCTTCGTGCCGCCCAGGTCGAGCCCGATGACGGGGCCCGCCGGGAGCGGATCTCTGTACGCCGTCGTCATCGGGCCGGGGTCAGCCCGGCCGCACGCAGCCGCGCGGCGATGAGCTCGACGGATGAAGCGCTGAGCTGGATCTGCGGGAACGCGGTGTCGCCGCAGTCGATGACACCGAGGAGCCGCAGAGCGCCCTTGAAGGAGCCGAGCGCCGACGAACTGCGCCCCATCTCCGCCTCGGGGCCCACGTCCACGATGCCGAAGAGCGAGACGAGCCGCTCCTGCTCTTCGGCGGCCAGGCTCCAGTCACCGGCACGGGCCGCCTCGTAGAGCCGTACATAGGCCGCGGGGTCGACGTTGCCGATGCCGGGGACGACGCCGTCGGCACCGGCCAGCAGCGCGGCGTCGACGGTGAGTTCGGAGCCCGTGAGGACGCTGAAGCGGGGGACGGGGCCCTGGCTCCGGCCGTCCCGGCCGCCGAGTTCGACGAGCAGCCGCCGCAGCCCGCCCTCGTCACCGCTGCTGTCCTTGAGCCCGGCCAGGGTTCCGTCCTCGGCCAGTTCGCGTACGAGGGATGCGGAGAGCTTGCTGTGCACCGAGACCGGGAGGTCGTAAGCGAACAGCGGCAGGTCGACGCTCGCCCGGATGCGCCGGAAGTGGCCGGCGATCTCCCGGGGGTGGGTGCGGGTGTAGAAGGGCGCCGTGGCGACGAGTGCGTCCGCGCCGAGCCGGGCCGCGGTCCGTGCGTGGTCGACGACCCGGGCGGTGGTGGTGTCGATGACACCGGCGAGCACGGGGACCCGGCCGGCGGCGGCACGGACCACGGTCTCCAGGACGGTCGCGCGCTGCGCGTCGGTGAGATAGGCGACCTCGCTGGTCGACCCCAGCGCGAACAGGCCGTGCACCCCTCCGCCGATCAGATGCCCGACCAGCCGGGAGAGCGAGTCGGTGTCGATCTCCCCGTTGGCGTCGAGCGGGGTGCAGACGGGCGGTACGACCCCGCGAAGGGGGGCGGTCAGTGCCATGGGGCTTACTCCTGGTGCGCATGGGGGCCGGAGAGTTCTCAAGTTCCTCTCCCTGACATGAGACATCAGATGTCCTATGTCTTGCGGTTAGAATAGCCCTCACCTGGTGCACGTCGTCAAAGTGACCCCCGTCACATTCCAGGCCCCGGAAAGGAGCCCCCGTGGCCCGCAGTACCGCGTCCGAGGACGTCCAGGCCGGTATCCGCCGACTGATCCTGGACCGCGGACTGTCACCCGGCAGCCCGCTCCCCACGGAGGCCGAGCTGACCGGACTCTTCGGCGTCGGCCGGGTCACGGTCCGCGAGGCGCTCAAGGCGCTGCAAGCGCTGCGGGTCGTGGAGATACGCCGCGGCTCCGGCACCTTCGTGGGCACGCTCTCGCCGGCCCCGCTGGTCGAGGGCCTCGCCTTCCGTGCCGCCGTACGCCACCGCAACGGCGAGCCGGGCCTCTACGAACTCATGCGGGTGCGCGAGGCGCTGGAGGCCGGGCTGATCGACAGTGTCGCGGCGTCCGTACCTCATGAGGATCTGGCGGTTCTGCGGGCGATCGTGGCGGACATGGAGGCCGAGGCCGCGCAGGGACGGATCGTCCGCTCAACGGACCGTGCCTTCCATCTCGTGCTGTACCGGTCCCTCGGCAACCATCTGCTCAGCGAAGTGCTCGACGCCTTCTGGGCCGCCCTCGACCAGGTGCGCGACGACACCGGCGACGGCCACCAGGACCCGGCGGCCACGCTCGCCCAGCACCGCGAGATCGTCGACGCCATCGCGGCGGGCGACGGTCCGCGCGCCTGCGCGGCCATGCGTACCCACTTCGACGGCATCAGGGAGCGGCTCGCGGTGCCCGGCGCGACGGACTGAGGCTCGGGCCGTGGCCGATGCGTGGCCCCCTGCCTGCCGCTGTGCGGCCCCGTGTCCCGGATTACGGGAAGAGCGCCACACCCACCATGATCAGCACGATGATGCCGATGACGATGGCCGCACTGGTCCAGGTCCCCCGGTGCCGCATCGGCTCCCTCGGGCCGCCGCCTCGCGGCCGGTCCTCCGGAAGCACGGGGTGGTCGGGCCTGTCCCGCGCGTAGAACTCCTTGTCCTGCAACGTAGTCATGGGAAGCCTCCCGTCATGACCTTCACCCTCCAGTCTAGGTTCGGCCCGCCCCGGCCGCGGAGCCCGATGGGGGGCGTACGGGCCATGACGGCGGCAGGGCGGGGGAGAGGGATGCCCCGGCCCGCAGCCCGAAGCCGGTGGCTCCCGGGGAGATCATCGGGAGGGCCATGGCGTCTATGCTCGCCGCAGGCCGTTCGGCCACCGGAGCGGAGCACAGGGCGCAACAGCGAGAAGCGAAAAGGGCGGTAGGGGATGAGCGAGCAGGACGACCGGGACGCGCTGCAGGGCAACCGGGCGAACTCGGCGCGGGTGTACGACTACATCCTCGGCGGCAAGGACCACTACGAGGTGGACCGGGTGGCCGCCGAGGCATCGCTCCTCGCCTGGCCGGGGCTGCGGACGAGCATGCTGGCGAACCGGGCGACGATGCGGCGGATGGCCCACTGGCTGGCCGCGGAGGCCGGGATACGCCAGTTCCTGGACATCGGTACGGGCATCCCGACCGAACCCAATCTGCACCAGGTCGTCCAGCGGCCGACCCCGGAAGCACGCATCGTCTACGTGGACAACGACCCGATCGTCCTCGCCCACGCCGACGCACTGATGCGCAGTGCCCCCGAGGGCCGGACCTCGTACATCCAGTCGGACATGACCGCCCCGGAGACGCTCCTCGCCGACCCCGCCCTGCACGAGACGCTCGATCTGGACGAGCCGGTCGGGCTGACGGTCATCGCGATGCTCCAGTTCGTGAAGGACGCACAGGGTCTCATCGAGACGCTGATGGAGCCGCTGGCATCCGGCAGCTATCTCGCGGTCACCCTCGCCACCGGCGACCTCGCCCCCGAGTCGGGGGCGCTGGCGCGCGAGTACACCGAGCGCGGCATCCCCATGTATCTGCGGACCCGCACCGAGGTAGAAGCCCTGTTCGCCGGGCTCGACCTGGTGGAGCCGGGCGTGGTGCCGATGACGTCATGGCGGCCCGACGCCGGTGACGTGGTGCCGCCCGAGAACGGGACGAACATGTACGCGGGCGTGGCCCGCAAGCCCTGACCCCGGTCGAGCCGCTCCCACCCGCCGCCCCCGCCGCAGGGGGCCCCCCCCCAACCCACCCACAACCACCAAAAACCCCAGGCCA
>NZ_JBHYWP010000052.1:21199-32330 GCF_042751845.1 Streptomyces sp. NPDC059398
GGTGGGCCCGCCCTCTACGGGGACCAAGATGCCCGGGGGGGGGCCCCGCACCCCCGCACCGGGGGCGAGCCCCCCCCGCCGGCCGCGCCGCCGGGCGGGGCCCACCGCCATCCCAGCCCTCAACCTCCAATCCCGCGAGCCCTGTTGGAGCCCTCCGTATGACACACGCACTGCCGGTCACCCTCGACGATGTCCGCGACGCCGCCGCGCAGATCAAGGGCGTCGCCCATCGCACCCCGGTGCTGCGCTCCCGCACCCTGGACCGGCTCGTCGGTGCGGAGACCCTCCTCAAGTGCGAGAACTTCCAGCGGATCGGGGCGTTCAAGTTCCGCGGCGCCTACAACGCCGCCTCCCGGCTGTCACCGGCCCAGGTGGCCAAGGGCATCGCCGCGTACTCCTCGGGCAACCACGCACAGGCCGTCGCCCTCGCCGCCAAGGAGCTGGGCACCACTGCGGTGATCCTGATGCCCGAGGACACCCCGCAGTCGAAGCTGGACGCCACCGCCGGTTACGGCGCGGAGATCGTCACCTACGACCGGTACACGGGCGACCGCGTCGCCATCGGTGAGGCGCTGGCCGCCGACCGGGGCCTCGCGCTCATCCCTCCGTACGAGCACCCGCACATCATCGCCGGGCAGGGCACCGCCGCACTCGAACTGATCGAGGAGGCCGGGGAGCTCGACGCGCTGGTGGTGCCGGTCGGCGGCGGCGGGCTGATGGCCGGCAGCGCGACCGCGGCCAAGGGCCTGGACGGCCGTATCCGGGTGATCGGTGTCGAACCGGAGGCCGGGGACGACACGAAGCGGTCCCTGGAGGCGGGCCGGCGGGTGTCCATCCCCGTACCGCGCACCATCGCCGACGGCCAGGCCGCCGACATCCCCGGCGAGCTGACCTTCTCCGTCAACCAGCGGCTGGTCGACGGTATCGAGCTGGTGACCGACGACCAGATCCGCGACGCGATGCGGTTCGCCTTCGAACGGCTGAAGATCGTCATCGAGCCCAGCGGTGCCACCGGTCTCGCCGCCCTGCTGGCGGGCCGGATCGACCCGCTCCCCAGGCGCGTCGGCGTGATCATTTCGGGCGGAAACATCGGCGCACAGCGCTTCGCCGAACTCTGCGGAAGCTGACCGTCCGACCGTCCGGGGCGGGTGCGGCGGAGCCGGAAGGCGCCGCGGCACCGGTTCGCCCCCGGCCTCCGGACCTGTCATAAATCACAGGTTTGCGGGGGACTGGCATGTTTCCATGTGGGTACGCGAGCGCCGTAAAGGTGCTGCGGCACCCAAGGCAAGGCGCGCTTTCACAGAGCGTGGAAGCGGTGCCGGACAACGATGTCAGTCAGGTGATTGTGTTCATGGCCGAGAAGGCTCCTCCCACAGAAGCACCGCACCGGGGCGGTAAAGCCGTAGGCATCTCGATCGCCGCCGCGGTCGGCGGATTCCTCTTCGGCTTCGACTCGTCCGTCATCAACGGCGCGGTCGACGCGCTGGGCTCGCACTTCCATCTCGGCTCCTTCCTCTCCGGCTTCGTCGTCTCCATCGCTCTGCTGGGCTGCGCGGTGGGCGCCTGGTACGCGGGGCGGCTGGCGGACAGCTGGGGACGGCGGCGGGTGATGGTGCTCGGAGCGGTGATGTTCATCATCAGCTCCGTGGGGTCGGCCACCGCGTTCTCCGTACCCGACCTCATGGTGTGGCGGGTGATCGGCGGACTGGCCATCGGTATCGCCTCCGTGATCGCCCCGGCGTACATCTCCGAGGTGGCTCCCGCGAAGGGGCGGGGCGCCCTGGGGTCGCTGCAGCAGCTGGCGATCACCGTGGGACAGCTGGTCGTGCTCAGCTCCAACAAGGGCCTGGCCGGAGCCGCCGGCGGTGCGTCGCAGAACCTGTGGTTCGGCATGGCGGCCTGGCGCTGGATGTTTTTGGTCGGTGTCATTCCGGCGCTGGTGTACGGCCTGCTGGCGATGCTGATTCCGGAATCCCCGCGCTATCTGGTGCTGAAGGGCGAGTACGGCAAGGCCGCCGGAGTCCTCGGGCGGGTGACCGGCGAGGCCGACCCCGAGGCCAAGGTCCAGCAGATCCGGGAGACCCTGCACAAGGAACACCGCAGCACGTTCGCCGACATCCGCGGCAAGCGGTTCGGGCTCCACCCGCTGGTCTGGGTCGGCATCATCATGGCCGCGTTCCAGCAGCTGGTCGGCATCAACGCGATCTTCTACTACTCCACCACCCTCTGGAAGTCGGTCGGATTCAGCGAGTCCAGCTCGTTCACCACCTCGGTGATCACCGCGGGGATCAATGTGGTGATGACGGTGGTCGCCATGCTCTTTGTGGACCGGGTCGGCCGCCGCCGGCTGCTCACCATCGGCTCCCTCGGGATGTTCCTCTCGCTGCTGCTCACCGCGGTGGCCTTCTCCCAGCAGCACGGCAGCGGCGACCATGTCTCCCTGCCCAGCCCTTACGGACCGCTGGCGCTCGTCGGCGCGAACGCCTTCGTCGTCTTCTTCGCGCTCTCCTGGGGCCCGATCCTGTGGATCATGCTGGCGGAGATGTTCCCGAACCGGATGCGCGCGATGGCGCTGGCCATCGGCACCGCGTCGAACTGGATCTTCAACTTCATCGTCACCTTCGCCTTCGAGCCGATGACCCGCCAGGTCGGCCTCTCCTGGCTGTACGGCACGTTCGCCTTCTTCGCTCTCGCCTCGTTCTTCTTCGTACGCGGCAAGGTCCCGGAGACGAAGCAGCTGGAGCTGGAGTCGATGACGGGCGAGACCTACCAGCGCCCGGCGGCCGGGCAGACCGCGGTCTGACGGCCGGGCCCGGACGCCCGCCGCGCCCCGGTGCCGTCTCTCCGGGGCCGGTGTCCATGACGCCAGGAGCTGTCCGGCGGCGGCCGGTCCCGTACGGCCGCCGTCACAGGCCCTCGTTGCCGCGCAGTTCCTCCACCGCGACCCGGGCGGCCGCCCCGATCACGGCGTCGGCCCGGGGCAGTCTGCTGTCCGCACGGGCCGCCTGGGTGAACACCACAGCGGTGTAGGCGCTGCCGTCGGCGAGTTCGACCACCCCGGCCTCGTGACGCATCGAACCGAAGGTCCCCGTCTTGCCCGATACGGTCACGTCGTCGTAGGGGAATCCGGAGGCGAGCCGGTGGGTCCACGGCTGCTTTCCCATGACCCGGCGCATGAACGCGCAGCTCTCGGCCGAGGCCGCCCGGCCGGTCCAGATCGCCCGCAGCAGCAGGGCCATGTCAGCGGGGGTGCCCGACGCCTTGGACAGGGGGTCGTAGACGGCCTGCGGCACCGTGGTGTCGTTGTCCGAGATGCGTTCCATCGCGGCGCTCAGCGAATCCGCCCCGGTCTCCGTCACCAGCCGGGCGAACGCGGTGGCCACCCCGCCGAGCACGGCGGTGTCCCGCATGCCGAGGTCCCGGCAGACCCCGTCGACCTCCGCGGTGCCGATCCGCTGCAGCAGGGCGTCGGCCGCGGTGTTGTCGGAGACGGTCATCATGAGGGCGACCAGATCCCGCAGCGAGATGGTCACCGGGTCCTGGAGTACGGAGATACCGGTCGGACCCGGCATCCGGTCCGAGGCTCCGAGCGTGACCCGCAGCCGGGGGTCGAGCGCCCCCGCGTCCACCAGCCGGCAGAAAGTGACCATCAGCGGCAGCTTGTACACGGACCCGACCGGAACCGCCTCGTCGGGATCGACCGCGACGTACGCCGCCGGGCGCCGCACCTCGGCCACGTGCAGCCAGCCGCGCACCCCCGCGTCGGCGAACATGGAGCGGATCGTGCGCTGTACACCGCTCGTCCGCCCGGCCCCGCTCACTTCGCCGCCTGCAGGGACAGGGCCTCGACGACCAACTGAGCCGTGCGCGCGGTCCATTCGCAGTCCGGGCGCCGCCCGTCCCACACCACCCGCAGCCGCAGGGGCAGCGGCGGGTCGGTCGCCCTGACCCGCTCGACGCCGTCGGCGGTCAGGGTCTCGTCGGCCGTGACCAGCACGGCCTGCCCTGCCGCGACCAGCGCGAGCCCGGCCCGCTCGTCGGACACCACCAGGGTCTCGACGCGGCGCCCGCGGCTGGCCAGGGTGTCGACGAACAGATCGTGCGCCGCGGGGGCTTCGTCACGCGGGCGTACGGCGACCGGCAGCCGCCGGTTCGCCCCCGGGGCGCCCGCTGTCCCGTCCGCGGGCGACAGGACCCAGCTCGGGAAGAGCACCACCCGGTCCGCCGCCAGACCGTGCAGGACCGCCGGATGCCGGATCACCGCGAGATCGAGCCGGCCGGCAGCGGTCTCGGACAGCAGGGAGACGGTCGGCGCCGTCGTCACCGCGATCCGGCTCCGCTCGCCCGCGCGGACGGGCGCCGCGGCCACAGCGGCCGCGACCCGGGCCGGGACCTCCGGCGCCAGCCCCAGCCTGAGCCGACGCCCGTCCGCCTGCTCGCGGGCGCCCGCGTCCCGTAGCTCCGTGAGCGCCGAAAGGGCCCGGCGCGCGTGCGGCAGCAGCAGTGCTCCCTCGTCGGTGAGCGCGACGCCCCGGTCACGGTCGAACAGCCGGACACCCAGCAGTGTTTCGAGCCGGCGCAGCCCCTGGGAGAGCGGCGGCTGGGTGATTCCGACGCGCTGCGCCGCAGAGCCGAAATGCTCCTCCTCCGAGAGCGCCACAAAGATCTCCAGATGCCGTTCGGTCAGCAACATGCCCTCCGACGTGCGCAGATATCCAGATCGAATCGCTCTGAGGCTGAGAGTGTATTCGACATGGATCCGGCCGGCCGACTTGACTGTGCGCTGTGCGGATCCGGGCCGCCCCGCATCTCCGGCGCGTCCCGGACCTTCCTGACCACGCGACAAGGAACGAGGCCACCGTGCGCATCACCGAATCCGCTCCGAACCGCAGGACCGTACTGGCCCTCGGCGCCGGTACGGCCCTGGCCGCCCTGGCGCCCACAGCCGGCCGGGCCTACGCCGTATCGCCCGGCGACGACATCTCCCGCCGGCTGCGGGCGCTTGAGGACGAGCACGCGGCCCGGCTGGGCGTCTTCGCCCGTGACCTGGCCACGGGCGCGACGGTGCTCTACCGCGCCCGCGAACGCTTCCCGGTGTGCTCGGTGTCCAAGGCCCCCGCCGTCGGGGCCGTCCTGCGCGACCTCGACCACGACGGCGAGTTCCTGGCCAAGCGCATCCGGTACACCGAGGCGCTCGTCAGGAAGTCGGGCAACGCCCCGGTCACCGGGAAGCCGGAGAACATCGCCCATGGCATGACCGTCGCCGAGCTGTGCGCCGCCGCTCTCGGCGAGAGCGACAACACCGCGGTCAACCTCCTGCTCACCGAACTCGGCGGCCCGACCGCGGTCACCCGCTTCTGCCGTTCCATCGGGGACACCACGACCCGGCTCGACCGCTGGGAGCCCGAGCTGAACTCGGCGGAGCCGTGGCGGGTCACGGACACCACCAGCCCCGGTGCCATCGGGTCCACCATCGGCCGCCTCGTCGTCGGCGGCGTCCTGACCCCCGCTCACCGCGAGAAGCTGACCGGCTGGCTGACGGCGAACACCACCAACGGCGCACGCTTCAAGGCCGGCCTGCCCGCCGGCTGGGTCCTCGCGGACAAGACGGGGACCGGGGACTACGGCGTCACCAACGACGTGGGCGTCGTGTGGCCGCCGAAGCGGTCGCCGCTGGTGCTGTCGGTGCTCTCCACCAAGCACGACCAGGAGGCAGCCGCGGACGACGCGCTGGTGGCCAGGGCGGCCGGGCTGGTGGCCGGTCTGCTCACGCCAACTGCGTGACGCCGACGACCGGTTGACTGCCGGGGAGCGTGGACCCGGCGGTCACTCGAACCGTGCGGTGTCGCCCGCCCCCCGGCGTACGATCTCGGGCTCACCGCCGGAGAAGTCGATGACCGTGGTCGGCGCGGTCCCGCAGTCGCCCGAGTCGACCACGGCGTCCAGCACATGGTCGAGCCGTTCCTTGATCTCCCAGCCCTGGGTCATCGGCTCCTCCTCGTCGGGCAGCAGCAGGGTGCTGGAGAGGAGCGGCTCACCCAACTCGGCGACCAGCGCCTGAGCGACGACATGATCCGGAATCCGGACCCCGACGGTCTTCTTCTTCGGGTGCAGCAGCTGACGCGGCACCTCCCTGGTCGCCGGGAGGATGAAGGTGTAGCTGCCGGGGGTCGCTGCTTTGATCGCACGGAACACGTCGTTGTCGATGATCACGAACTGGCCCAGCTGGGCGAAGTCCTGGCACACCAGAGTGAAGTGGTGGCGGTCGTCGAGGTTGCGGATCGTACGGATACGGCTGATGCCGTCACGGTTGCCGAGCTGGCAGCCCAGCGCGTAACAGGAGTCGGTCGGGTACGCGACGAGCGCACCGGAACGGAGACTCTCGGCCACCGTGCTGATGGTGCGCCGCTGCGGATTGTCGGGGTGCACATCAAAATACTTCGCCATCCGTCGAGCGTACGCGGTCGCCGGTGCGACGGTCGGCAGCGCGACGGGGCAGGGCTTCCCGCCCCGCGCGTGTCCTCGTGCCGCTCCGTTGCGGCCGTTCGCGCCGTTCCGGCGGGCGCGGGTGGCGGACCGTACCCCGGCATCGGGCGGCCGCCACACCGGCCGGAGGTCAACTGCCGTGCGGGAGCGAGTCGGAGGGCGGGCGGGCCGCGGCCGGCGCGGGTGCCGTGACGGTGCGGGGGCGCCCCCCGCCCTCCCGGCTGCGACCGGTGCGCGTCGTCCAGGCGACGAGCAGGGTGACGACCACGATCAGGGCGACGTCGATGAAGGCCGAACGGCGGGTCCCCGCGTTCGTGCCGGGGGCGGCGAAGAAGACCGCACCGATCAGGGCGACCCCCGCGGCCCCGGCGAATTGCTGGGCCGTGGAGAGCACGGCGCTCCCGCTGCTCGCACGGTCGGCCGAGACGTCGACCAGGGCCAGACCGATCAGCTGCGGCAGTACGAGCCCGTTTCCGGCACCGACCAGCACCAGCGCCACCAGGATCCACCCCAGGCTCGCGCCCCCGGCGTCCGGGAGCAGGGCGAGCAGCAGCAGGCCGAGCCCGACGGTCGCTCCTCCGGCGACGACGGCGCGCGGACCGTACCGGGCCACGGCGCGGGAGCCCAGCAGCGCGGTGGTCGAGAACATCAGGCCCATGGGCGCGAACACGAGCCCCGCCTCGAAGGCGCTGAGGCCGCGGCCGCGCTGCAGCAGCAGGGTGAGGGTGAACATGAACGACGAGAAGTAGGCCATGAAGGCGGTGATGGCCCCGATGCCCGTGACGAACGACGGCTGCCGGAACAGCGTCAGATCCACCACCGGCGAGCGGCCCCTGGAATGCAGTCGGCGCTGCCAGGCCACCGCCGCCACGCCGGCCGGGACGGCCGCGCCGAGGCTGACCCAGGTCCAGGCCGGCCAGCCCTCCGCATGGCCGAGCGAGAGCGGAACGAGGACGAGGGCGAGCGCACAGGCGATCGCGACGGCGCCGAGCGGGTCCTGGCCCGTGGCCCTCGTGGTCTCCACGCGGGGGAGCACCCGGACGGCGAGCACGGCTGCCACCACACCGACCGGCACATTGATCAGGAAGATCACCCGCCAGCCGAGCCCCAGTACGTCCCCGCTCAGCAGCAGCCCGCCGAAGACCTGGCCGGCGATGGAGCCCGCCCCGCCGGCGACTCCGTACCAGCCGAGCGCCCGCCCACGTCGCTCCGCCGGGTAGATGGCGGTGATCATCGCGAGCACCTGGGGCACCATGACCGCGCCTGTGAGGCCCTGGAGCAGCCGCGCGGCCACGAGTTGCGGGGCGCTGGCCGAGACTCCGCAGAGCAGCGAGGCCGCCGCGAAGGCGAGGACGCCGGTCACGAACACCCGGCGGTATCCGAACCGGCTCCCGAGGCGCCCGCCGGTGATCATGCCGGCCGCGTAGGTGAACGCGTAGCCCGCGACGATCAGTTGCAGCTGGGTGGAGCTCGCGTCGAGCCCCTGGGTGAAGGACGGTGCGGCGACGTTCACCACGAAGAAGTCGAACTGCGCGAGGAACCACGCCGAGAGCAGCACGGTGAGTGTGGCCGCGCCTTCGGCGTGCGGGGGGTTGGGTTCCGTCACTGATGCTCCCTCAAGGATTCTATTAGAGACTTTTGATGTCCGGGATACGTATACTCCTTTCCATGAAACTGTCGCAAGGCGTGGAATGGGCTCTGCACTGTGTCTCCCTGCTTGCGCAGGCATCCGTGACCACTCCCGTACGCAGGGATGTGCTGGCCGCTCACTACGGCCTCCCCGAGACCTATCTCGCCAAGCACCTCCAGGCCCTGACCCGGGCCGGTGTGCTGTCTGCGCTGACCGGCCCCAAAGGGGGTTACCAACTGGGCCGTCCGGCCGCGGGGATCACGGTGCTGGACATACTGGAGGCGGTCGAGGGCGCGGCCCCGCCGTTCCTCTGCCAGGAGATCCGCAGACGGGGCACCGGGGCGCTGGCCCCCCACGAGTGCCCGGGACCGTGCGGATTCGCGTCGGTGATGGCCGACGCCCACGAGGCATGGCGCGCTTCACTGCGCTCGGCCACGGTCCAGGACGTCGTCGGCCGGCTCCCCGCCGAGGTCCGCGAGCGCAACGCACGCCTCCTCGAAGAGGCCCGGTCGTAGTCCGCTCCACGGCAACGGCGCCTGAGCCTGCCTCAGGCGTGGCGGCCGATCGTCAGCTCGGCCGCGTCGCCCGCCCCGGTGAACTCCCGGACCAGCCAGGCGCGGCCGCCGACGATGGTGCCGGCCCCCGTGGTGTAGGCCGGGACGGCCAGTACGGGGCCGGCCGGGTCCCCGGTGCGCAGCTCCGCTTCGGTGGTCACCCCGTCGGAGAACCGCAGGACCAGGTCGAGCGGGACCGGACCGGCGGCGAACCCGCCCGGATCGGGCAGCCCCTGGATACGGCAGCGGGCCCCCGGAAACAGATGCGTGTGACCGCAGACGGCCAGGAAGGTGTCCGCGCCGGCCGGTCCGGTGGAGGGCGGAGGCATGAGGGGCTCCTGTATGCGGTGGTGGCAGGCCGTCAGCTGGTGAAGCCCGCGTGGACGTGGTCGTGGTGGGTGGCATCCGAGAAGAACTGGTTCGCGGTGGCTCCGCCCCCGAGCCGGACGGGCCCGCCGACGTTGTACGAGCCGGCCGCCGCCGCGTCCCGCATGAAGGACTCGATCAGCGAGCGGGGTGTCGAAGCGGCGACGACGGGGCGGCCGTTGATCCGCCACACGTCGAAGGCGCGGCCGAGCGGGTGGTCGCTCGGCCGGTGGGTGCCGAAGACGTCCAGCGGGTGCCCGGACCGTACGACGCTCACATCGATGCGGTAGCTGCCCGCCAGCCGGAGCATCGCCTTCAGCGCACTGGTGTGCACGCGGCCGCTGCGGACATCGGCGGCGGAGGCCGGCGGCAGGCTGATACGGCGGTCGGCGAGGACCCTGCGGGCCGTGTCGGACAGGGACCGCGACGGCGGACCGGGAGCAGCCGGGTGGAGGGCCGTCACCGACCAGCGCGGGCGCGCCCGGCTCAGCCGTACGTCCACCGTCGTACCGCCGCCGGTCACCGGGCCGCCACCGGACCGGGACCACTGCCGGCACACGACCAGGACGCTCGCGGAGTCGGTCAGGATGCCGCCGTACTGCGCGTCGACGACCTGGAGGACTGCCTCGTCGGCGCCGGAGAGCAGGGGCCCGGCCTGATCGGCCAGCGCACCGGGCAGACCGAGCGCGGTCACCCTGGCCCGCGCCTTGGCCACGCTCCCGCCGCCTGCCTGCCAGGTGCCGAGCGCCTCGATGAGCTGTGCGGCACGCAGCTTCACACCGGGATCGACGTCCGCCGCGTTCGGCCGCCAGGCCGTCGTGTGCGGCAGCCCGGCCACCGGTGCAGTGGCGCCCGCCGATGACGAACCGGATGCGGTGGGCGCCGAGAGCCGCGGGTGGCGGGACGTACGGGAGGCCGTGTCCGAGCATCCGGATGCGGCGGTGAGCGCGAGCGCCGCCGCGCTCAGCAGGACCGAGCGGCGGCCGGCGCCCGCCGGGCCGTGCGCGGTGTCCAGATCCAGGTCCGGGTCCGGGGGCATCTGCGGCTCCTGTCTCTGTACGGTGCCGGACGTGCGGGCCGGCCAGGCCAGTCTGTCGCCGCGCCCGCGGTTCGGCCTGTCGACAGCGCGGCGGGAAGATCGCGCCTCCACTCCCCGGTGAGAGACCGCGGAGGGGGAGCGGCGTCCGTCCCTGCCTGAGAGCCGTGGCCGAAAGTTCCCTCTGCTTCACCTCCGCGTGTCCGCGGCCGGACACCCACCCGCGCGGACGGCCGGGTCACTCGATCGGCGGGGCCGTTGCCGGTGTCGTGGCCGGGCGCCGCTCACGCCTCTGAACTGCGACGACAAGCGGGATGGCAGGGGAAACGGCCGGGCGGGCCGCTGGGCCTGATGGGTGGTCAGGGAGCTGTGCGGCGATGGCTGCGCTGTGATCGGGTCTGTGAGTGCGGACCCGATCGTCTGCGGTGCACAGGTGCTGCATCCGTACTCGCGGAAGGTTGGATCATGGGTTCTATACATGCGCTTCTGGGTACGGCCGCTCTCGGTGCGGCAGTCGTACTGACCGCACCCACGGCCCACGCCGCGGTGTCCCAGGCCCCGCAGACCAGTGCGGCCTGCTCGAAAGCCACCTCGGACGCCCAGAAGGCCGAGGCGGAGTACCAGGCCGCGCTCAAGGACTACAAGGACCAGACAGCCGGCGGCGGGCACCCGGGCAAGGCCGAGCAGGACAACCTCGACAAGCTCCGGTCGAACGCCAACGCGCTGGCATCGGACGCCGCCCGTATCTGCCCCGACGCCAAGATGCCGTCGGGCACCATGCACACCGGGAGCGGCAGCACCAGCCAGGGCGTCAACAGCAAGGACATCGTCCTGGGCGCCGGTCTGCTCGCCGCTGTCGGGGCCGGTTCGCTGCTGCTGCGCCGCCGCGGCGACCGCCAGACCTGACCAGGGTCCGTCCGCCGGACACAGCCGTGCCCTGGGGGGGGCGCCGGCCCCCCCCCCCGCCCCCCCCACCCCCCCCCCCCCCCCCCCCCCCGGCACGAGAGCGCCACCCCCACGCCCCCAGAAGACCCCCCCCCCAGACCCCCCCCCCCCCAC
>NZ_JBHYWP010000052.1:32340-39969 GCF_042751845.1 Streptomyces sp. NPDC059398
GCGGGGGGCGGGCCGGGGCCACAGGCGGCGCCCGCCCGCCCCGGCCCGTATGTCAGGCAGGCAACACCGTGGACCGACATGTCCCCGCAGGCGTACGCCCCCCACCCACGGAGACCACCGGCACCGTGCGCCGAGGCGCGGTCGCGATGCTGGTCACCCTCGCGGTCTGTCTTGCGGTCGCGCTGATCAGCAACGGTGTACTGGCCCAGGGACCGCCGCCGCAGCCTGGAGCCGCCCAGGGGTTCCCGGCCCACGGCCGCGCGTCCGCCGCCGACGGAGCCGCCACACCGCCGGTCGCGCCGCTGCCGCCGTCCGTACCCGAACGCGTACGGATTCCCGCCCTGGGGGTCGACGCCCCGCTGATGGCGCTGCGCCTGGAGGCGGGCGGCCGTCTGGCGGCCCCGCCGGACAACGCGCGCAACCTGGCCGGCTGGTACCAGGACGGCGCCAGCCCCGGCTCCATGGGCACGGCCGTCATCGCCGGCCATGTGGACGACGAGCACGGCCCGGCCGTCTTCTACGGTCTGGGGTCGCTGAAGAAGGGCAACACCGTCCGGGTGGAGCGCGCCGACGGGGCGACCGCCGTCTTCACCATCGACGCTGTCGAGGCCTACACGGCGCAGGAGTTCCCCAACCGGAAGGTCTACGGCACTGCCGCACGGCCGGAACTGCGCCTCATCACCTGCGGCGGCGGGTTCGACAGGAAGAGCGGGCACTATCTCGGCAATGTCGTCGCCTACGCCCATCTCACCGGGGAGGGCTGAGGGCAGACGGGCCGTCAGGACCGACCGGTCCGGGGGACCCGTGAACCCGGCGAGGAGTACGGGGGAGTGCCGAGTCCGGCGAGTTCGGCCAGGCGGCCCGCCGTCCGACGCACCCCGGTCCATGGAGCCGCGGGTGGGCAAGAACCGTAGGCCATGTCCGCGGCGGTGCGGATCCCGGCGCCCAGCAGGTCACCGGCACCGCGGGGGAAGACATAGTGGTGGTCGGCCGTGGTGGTGACCCCGGACAAGGCCAGAGCGGCCAGGGAGCCCTGCGCCGCGGCATGCACCATCGGTTCGTCGATCCGAGCCAGACGGGATAGAGGCCGACCAGCCAGCTGAAGAGGTCGCAGTCCTGGGCGAGACCGCGGGTGATCCACTGGTAGAAGTGGTGGTGTGTGTTGACCAGCCCGGGAGTCAGCAGCTGCCCGTCGCCGTCGACCCGCCGGGCCACTCCGGTCAGATCCGCGGGCGCGGGGCCCGGCCCCGCCGACTCGATGCGGTGACCGGCGACGACGACGTGGCCGGATGCGTACTCGGTGCCGCTCGCGTCCATGGTGGCGACGGCGCAGTTCTCGATGACAAGTCGGGTGTCCGGCAAGGCCGTTTCTCTCCTCGGCGGTGCGGCCGCGGTGGTGCCGGCTGTGTCTCAGGTGTCAGAGGGCGTGGCGGTGGCCGGTGCCGCTTTGCCGCGTCGCCGGGTGTGGTGGAAGAGCAGATTCAGTGCGAAGGCGCAGAGCGCGGTGCAGGTGATGGCGCTGCCGAAGACGGTGCGCGCCCCGGCCGGCAGCCGGTCGTAGATGTGCGGTGCGGTCACCGGGACCATTCCGGCGACCAGGGAGACGGCGACGATCAGCAGGTTCGATGTGCCGTCGAAGTCGATCTGGCGCAGGATGCGGATGCCTCATCGAGGATCTGCAGCCCCGGCACCCGGTCGGCCCAGAGCACGGTGACGATGCCGTAGTCGGTGTGCGCCCCCATGCCCATCCGGCCCCGGTCGACAGGCGTCTCCCCGCCGGGCACCGGTCGGTCTTGGCCGAACCTACCGGGATGCGTCCCCGCATCGGCGGGATTCGGTACGGACGCCGTAACGGAGTCCGTCGGCCAGCAGGGCGATCATGCGCTGGGTGTGACCGTCGTTGTCCTCCCCGGCGGGCAGTGCCAGATTGCCGATGGCGCGCAGCAGGTCCAGGGGGTCGGCGTCGGGGCGGATTTCGCCGGCCTGCGCTGCGCTGTCCAGGAGCGCTCCGAGCGCGGGCTCGAAACGCCGCTGGAAGTAGGACGGCAGGCTGTCGTAGGCGGGGTCTCCCGAGTGCAGGGCCGCGCTCAGACCGCGCTTGGTGGCGATGAAACCCGCGAAGCGCTGCAGCCACCGGGTGAGGGCCTCGACCGGCCGGTGCTCGGCGGCGAGTGCGGGCGCGGCGGCGGCGCAGGCGTCGACCTCCTTGCGGAAGACCGCGGCGATGAGGTCCGAGCGCTGCGGGAAGTGCCGGTAGAGGGTGCCCGCGCCGACCCCCGCCCGTGCGGTGATCTGCCGGACCGGGGCGTCCACGCCTGACGCGGAGAACACCTCGGCTGCCGCGGTGAGCAGGGCGTCGATGCTGCGCTGCGCATCCGCGCGTACCGGCTGGCGGGGCTGTTTCCCGGTCGTCTGGCCGTCATTCATGGATGCTCCTTTTGCCAACCGGAACAACGTTCCGTATCGTAGGTATGGAACGTTGTTCCGCTTATCTCAGCGTAGCGCGCTGCGGCGGACGTCCCCACCCCGGAGGAGCAACCATGAAGTACCGCACACTGGGCCGGACCGGTATCAAGGTCAGCCCGTACTGCCTCGGCGCGATGATGTTCGGAGCCATGGGCAACCCCGACCACGACGACTCCGTCCGCATCATCCACAAGGCACTCGACGCGGGGATCAACTTCGTCGACACCGCCGACGCCTACTCGCGCGGTGAGTCCGAGGAGATCGTCGGCAAGGCGCTCAAGGGCCGCCGTGACGATGTCGTACTGGCCACCAAGGCCCATCTCCCGATGGGGGACGACCCCAACCAGCAGGGCAACTCACGCCGCTGGCTGGTGCGCGCGCTCGACGACTCGCTGCGCCGGCTGGGGACCGACCACGTCGACCTGTTCCAGGTCCACCGGCCGGCGCCGGACACCGACGTCGAGGAGACCCTCTCGGCCCTCACCGATCTGGTCCGCGCGGGCAAGGTCCGCGCCATCGGCGCCTCCACCTTCCCCGCGTCGGACATCGTCGAGGCCCAGTGGGTCGCCGAGCGGCGCGGCCTGGAGCGGTTCCGCACCGAGCAGCCGCCGTACTCGATCCTCAACCGGGGCATCGAACGTGAGGTCCTGCCGGTCTGCGAGCGTTACGGAATGGGCGCCCTGGTCTGGAGCCCCCTCTCCGGCGGCATGCTCACCGGCCGCTACCGCAAGGGCGTACAGGCCGACACCCACCGGGCAGGTTTCGGATTCAAGCACCTCGTCGACGAGCGGCGGCTCGACGCGGTCGAGCAGCTCATCCCGCTCGCCGACGAGGCCGGGATGGAGCTGACCCATCTGGCGATGGCCTTCGCGATCTCCCACCCCGGTGTCACCTCCGCGATCATCGGCCCGCGCACCATGAACCACCTGGACGATCTGCTCGCGGGCGCGGAGACCGCCCTGAGCGACGACGTCCTGGACCGGATCGACGCCATCGTGCCCCCGGGCACCGACGTCGGAGCGCTGGACATGATCTACAACCCGCCGGCCATCGAGCAGGTCACCCTGCGCCGCCGCCCGGCCGACGGGCGTTCCGCCGCGTGACCCACCCGCCGGGGCCCCGGAGGAGAGAGCCGTCAGCGGGCGGGTCCACGCCGGGGCCGTGGGCGGGCAGTCTCCGGCAGCGGGCCCGGGGCCGGGCGGCGAGTGGTGTACGGCCCGGCCCCGGTGACCGGTCAGGCGCCCCCGGCGGTCAGTTCGGCGCGCACCTCACGGGCGGCGGCGACCAGGTGCTCCAGCGACTCCCGGGTCTCGGGCCAGCCGCGGGTCTTCAGGCCGCAGTCCGGGTTCACCCACAGCCGCTCGGCGGGAATGGCCTCAAGCCCCTTGCGCAGAAGGGCCGCGGCCTCCTGCGCGCTCGGTACCCGCGGCGAGTGGATGTCGTACACACCGGGCCCCGCCTCACGCGGGTAGCCGTGCCCGGCCAGTTCGCGGGCGACCTGCATATGGGAGCGGGCCGCCTCCAGGCTGATGACATCGGCGTCGAGGTCGTCGATGGCCTGGACGATGTCGCCGAACTCGGCGTAGCACATATGCGTGTGGATCTGGGTGGCCGGCTGTACTCCGCTCGTCGTGAGGCGGAAGGACTCGGTGGCCCAGTCCAGATACGCGGCGCGGTCGGCTGAGCGCAGCGGCAGCGTTTCGCGCAGGGCCGGTTCATCGACCTGGATGACCGGAGTACCCGCGCTCTCCAGGTCGCCGACCTCGTCCCGCAGGGCCAGGGCGACCTGCCGGGCGGTGTCGCCGAGCGGCTGGTCGTCGCGGACGAAGGACCAGGCGAGCATGGTGACCGGGCCGGTGAGCATGCCCTTGACCGGGCGGCCGGTCAGGGACTGGGCGTACGTCGTCCAGCGCACCGTCATCGGCTCCGGACGTGAGATGTCGCCGGCCAGGATCGGCGGGCGGACATAGCGGGTCCCGTAGGACTGCACCCACCCCTGCTGGGTGGCGAGATAGCCGGTGAGCTGCTCGGCGAAGTACTGCACCATGTCGTTGCGCTCGGGCTCGCCGTGCACCAGGACATCCAGCCCCGCCGTCTCCTGGAAGGCGATCACCTGCTGGATCTCGTCCCTGACGCGCTCCTCGTACCCCGCGGTGCCGATGCGCCGGGCCCGCAGGTCGGCGCGGGCCGCCCGCAATCCGGTGGTCTGCGGGAACGAGCCGATCGTGGTGGTCGGCAGGAGCGGCAGCCCGAGGCGGGCGCGCTGGGCGGCGGCCCGCTCGGTGTACGGCTGGGAGCGGTGCGTATCCGCGTCCGTGACCGCGGCGGCCCTGGCCCGTACGGCGGGGTCACGGGTGATCGCCGACCCCGCCCGGGAGGCCAGATCGGCCCGGTTGGCGGCCAGTTCGGCCGCGATGGCGCCGGTACCCCCGGCAAGTCCCCTGGCGAGGGTCGCGATCTCCGTGGTCTTCTGCCGGGCGAAGGCGAGCCAGCGCAGGATCTGCGGGTCGATGTCCCGTTCGGCGGTCGCGTCGAGCGGCACATGCAGGAGCGAGCAGGAGGCGGCGACGTCGACCCGGTCCGCCAGGCCGAGCAGGGTGCCAAGGGTGGCCAGTGACTTCTCCAGGTCGTTGACCCAGACGTTGCGCCCGTCGACCACACCGGCGACCAGGCGCTTGCCGGGCAGCCCGCCGACGGCGGCCAGCGCGTCCACATTGGCCGCGGCGGTGCCGGTGAAATCGAGCGCCAGGCCCTCCACCGGAGCCTTCGCCAGGACGGGCAGCGCGTCACCGAGCCGGTCGAAGTAGGAGGCGACCAGCAGCTTCGGGCGGTCGCCGAGCGAACCGAGCATCCGGTAGGCGCGTGCGGTGGCGTTCAGTTCGGCGGGGGTGCGGTCCTGGACGAGGGCCGGCTCGTCCAGCTGGACCCACTCCGCGCCCGCCGCCCGCAGATCGGCCAGCACCTCGGCGTAGACGGGCAGCAGCCGGTCGAGCAGCGTCAGCGGTTCGAAGTCCGCCGCGACGCCCGGGGCGGGCTTGGCCAGCAGCAGATAGGTGACCGGGCCGACGAGGACGGGGCGGGCGGTGAGCCCGCCGGCGGTCGCCTCCCGGAACTCCCCGGTCTGCTGGGTGGAGTCGGCGGTGAACACCGTGTCCGGGCCCAGTTCGGGCACCAGATAGTGGTAGTTGGTGTCGAACCACTTGGTCATCTCCAGGGGCGCGACCTCCTGAGTGCCGCGTGCCATCGCGAAGTAGCCGTCGAGTGCGTCGGCCTCGACGGCCTTGCGGTGCCGCTCGGGGATCGCGCCGACCATGACGCTGGTGTCCAGTACGTGGTCGTAGTACGAGAAGTCACCGGTGGGCACCTCATGGATGCCGGACTCCGCCAGGCGCTGCCAGTTCGACCGGCGCAGATCTGCGGCGGTCTCCCGGAGGCCGTCGGCGTCGACGCGGCCCTTCCAGTAACCCTCGACGGCCTTCTTCAGTTCCCGGTTCGGGCCCTGGCGGGGGTAGCCGTACACGGTGGCCCGTGCTGCCGCGGCTTCGGGCTTCGCTGTCACGGAAATCTCCTTCGCGAGATGACTCCTTGAGATCCCGGAGACGGGACGGGAGCGCGAAGGGATGACGGACCGTAGGGCCTCGCACGTGCCATGAGGCACGGCTGTCCCGCCGGTATGCGCGCCGACCCGCCCACGAGGTCACCGGGATGTCCGTACGCGAACGGTCGCGCACGGGCAACGGGCAGGTCTTCGGACTCGCGGGCACGGTCACCCTCCAAGGGGCGTCCACCTACTGGCCGTCGCTTCCCAGACCCGGCCGGGCCCAGTGCGTATGACGGCGGTCGTTCCCACTCACCGCTGCGGGGCAGTCCCGGATTTCCACCGGGTTCCCTCTTACGACGCATCCCGCCTGGCGGACGGGGCGAACCAGTTGCACCAGCCAGCCTAGGCGGAGACTCCCCGGCGCGGGGGCATCTGCCCACATCGCGGACGGTGATGTGGGACACCGGGCGCGCGGGTCGGCCGCCCCGCGCCCCCCCCCGCGCGGGGGGGTGCCCCCGGGGGGGGGGGCTCCGCCCCACCGGGGGGGGGGTGTGTGGGGCCCCGCGGGGGCCCCCGCCCCCCCCCCCCGCGCCCCGCCGCTCCCGTCCGGCGGCTACCTCTTCACCCCGAGTCCCGCCCAGATCGGGGCCGAGGCGGCATCGGGTCCGGCCTCCGGGTGTCCGATCTCGGGTACGACGGTCGCGGGCCGCCACAGATGGGGCGCGACCAGACCGGGCTCGATCAGCTCCGTGCCGTCGAAAAAGCGCAGTGTCTCGTCCCGGGTGAGCGGCCGCAGCGCCGTGCCCTCGGCCGCGAAATCGTCCTGCAGCGTGGCGGAGCCACCCGCGAGCTCCCGGGCGAACACCGATATCACCAGACAGCTGCCGGCGGGCAGCGCGTCCATCAGGCGCCGGACGACGGCGTGCGGCTGGTCCTTCGGGTCGATCCAGTGCAGCAGCAGCCCCATCGTCAGGGCCACCGGCTGCCCGAGGTCGAGGGTGTCGCGCAGTTCCGCGGACCCGAGAATGCTGTCCGGATCGGTGAAGTCCGCCGGGATGTACGCGGTGCGCCCGGCCGGGCTGCTGACGTGCAGGGCCCGGGAGTGGGCGAGGACGATCGGATCGTTGTCCGCGTACACGACGCGCGATTCCGGCGCCGTCTCCTGCGCGACCTCGTGCAGATTGGGCGACGTCGGTATGCCCGTGCCGATGTCCAGGAACTGCCGGATGCCCGCCTCGCCCGCCAGATACCGCACAGCACGCAGTACGAACTCCCGGTTGATCCGGGCGGCCAGCTGCACCGACGGCATCTTCTCGGCCACCGTGGCGGCCATGGCACGGTCGGCGGGATAGTTCGTCTTGCCGCCCAGGAACACATCGTAGATACGGGCGGGATGGGCCCTGTCCGTACGCAGGTCGATCGGCGCCCGGTCGTTCGCAGGGCTCATCCACTCGTCCGGTGACGACAACGGATCTCTCCTCTGTTGCTCAACGCTTGGGGTCGATAGTGAACTTGATCCACGGCCATGTCCAACACAGGGTGCGCAGCCCGGGGGTGGTGCTCGCACCACCCCCGGGTCGGGCCCCACCACTCCTGTGCCGCGGTGCTTTCCCGCGCCCGCA
>NZ_JBHYWP010000052.1:39979-54029 GCF_042751845.1 Streptomyces sp. NPDC059398
CCGCCGGGGGTCACTACACCGTACCTCCCCTCTTGTCAACACGGGTGGGTGTCTTTTGCCACCTGTCCCCCCGCCCGCCAACACCCCGGGGCCCGCGGGGGGGGGGGGGCCCCCCCCCCCCCCCCGGTTCGGGCCCCAGCACTCCTGTGCCGCGGTGCTTTCCGGCGCACGCTGTTCCCTGTCGGCGACGGAAGGTCCGCCGGCGGAGGGTCCGGCAGACCACTGCCGGGCCCGGCCACGAAACGGGGAGGGCCTGATGGCCAGTCACACACGGCGGAGGATTCTGCAGGGGGCGGCGCTCGCGGCGGCGGGGAGCGTGGTCGGGGGCCTGGGGCTCGGCCCCTGCGCCTCCTCGGCGTCGGCCGCGGTCGCCGCCGGGGGAGAGGGCGCGCAGACGTTCCCCTTCCTGGAGGGCGCGTTCGCGCCGGTCACCGAGGAACTGACCGCGTTCGGCCTGAAGGTCACCGGGCGGGTGCCGCGCGACCTGGACGGCCGCTTCCTGCGTACCGGCCCGAATGCCCTCGGTATCGAGGACCCGCGGGCGCACCACTGGATGCTGGGGGACGGCATGGTCCACGGGGTGCGGCTGCGCGACGGGCGGGCCGAGTGGTACCGCAACCGCTGGGTGCGCTCGTCGCAGGTGGCGAAGAAACTGGGCGAGCCTTACCGGGGCGAGGTCCCGCCCGACGACTTCGCGGCCAACACGCATGTGATCCCGTACAAGGGGCGCATCCTGGCGCTCCAGGAGAGCGGCCCCCTGCCGTACGAGCTGGACGGCGAGCTGAACACCCTGCGTCCGTACGACTTCCGCTCCACACTGGAGGGCGCGTTCACCGCGCACACGAAGTACGACGCCGCCGCGGACGAGCTGCACGCCGTGGCGTACTACCCGACCTGGGACCATGTCCGCCACCTCATGATCGACCGGACCGGCCGGGTGGCACGGTCCACCAGGATCCCGGTGGCGGACGCGCCGATGATGCACGACTTCGCGCTCACCCGGAAGTACGTGGTGCTCGTGGACGTACCCGTCACCTTCGACATGGCGGCGGCCGGAGCGGGCGCGGCGGTGCCCTACGTCTGGAACGACAGGCACCCGATGCGGGTCGGTGTGATGCCGCGGACCGGCGGCGCCGCCCGGTGGTTCGATATCGACCCGTCGTACTACGCGCACACACTGAACGCTTACGACCAGGGCGACACCGTGGTGGTGGAGTTCACCTCCATGCCCGCCCCGTTCTACGCGGCGGGCCGGGGCAACGGCGGGCCCTCCACGACCGGTACGCCCACGCTCAACCGGTGGACGATCGACCTGGGCGCGGGCCGTATCACCGCCACCCGGCTCGACGACCGTGCGCAGGAGTTCCCCCGGATCAACGAATCGCTGGTGTCGCGCCGGCACCGCTACGGGTACACGGCGAGCGCGGCCGAGATGTGGGTCGCGTACGAGACGGTCGACGGGGTGGCGCCGGACGACACGTTCACCAACTGCGTCATCAAGCACGACATGCTGCGCGGCAGCTCCCAGGGGCACCGCTTCGCGAAGGGAGCGGCGGCCGGCGAGCCGGTCTTCGTGCCGCGCCGGGGTGCACGGGACGAGGACGACGGGTACCTCGTGACCTATGTGAACGACCCGGAGCGCGGGGCCACCGACCTGGTGATCCTCTCGGCGCAGGACGTCACGGGCCACCCGCTGGCCCGCGTCCATCTCCCGGGAAGGGTGCCGCTGGGCTTCCACGGCAGCTGGGTGGCGGACGCGTGACGGTCGGCAGCCGGGCCACAACCCCGGCGGATCAGGTGTCGCCGAACCGCAACTCCGCGACCGTGGCGAGGAAGTTGCGCACCGAAGGGGCGTCCTGCCGGTCCGAGCGGCAGACCGCGGAGACCGTGGAGTACGCAGGGGGGTCCGTCAACGGCACGTACCGCAGGGCCGGGAGACACAGGACGCGCAGGCAGTCGGGGACGATGGTGACGCCCGTGTTGGCGGCGACCAGCCCGAGCAGGGTGGGGAACTGCACGGCCTCCTGGGCCGCTTCGAGCCGCAGCCCGGCCTGGTGGCACAGCGCCGCGATGTGGTCGTAGAGCCGTGACACCTGGTGCCGGGGGAAGGTGAGGAAGCGTTCGCCCGCGAGGTCGGCCAGCTCCACCGCGCTCCGGCCCGCCAGCCGGTGCGACTCGTGTACGGCGACGACGAGGCGCTCACGGTGGATGCGCCGGACGACCAGCCCGGTCGCCGCGTCCACCTCACGGGCGATCCCGACATCGAGACGGCCCTCGCTGATCGACTCCAGCTGGGCGTCGGTCGTGGCTTCGGCCAGTTCGAGGTGGAGGGCAGGCCAGGACTGCTGCATGGCCAGCACGCTGCGCGGCACGATGCTCAGCGCGGCCGAGCTGACGAAGCCGATGCGCAGCAGGCCGATGTCGCCGTGCGCGGCGTGCCCGACGGCGGACAGTGCGTGATCGGCCTCGGCCAGCACCCGCCGCCCCTGGGTCAGCAGCACGCGCCCTGCCTCGGTCAGCTCGACGCTGCGTGTCGTACGCCGGAACAGCGGGGTCTGCAACTCCTTCTCGAACTTGCTGATCTGCTGGCTCAGCGCGGGCTGGGCGATATGCAGCCGCTCGGCGGCACGGCGGAAGTTCATCTCGGTTGCGACGGCGATGAAATACCGGAGTTGACGGAGCTCCATGCCATTGATACTTGCAGCTTATTAATCCCATGACAATAGATACTTCTCACGTGTCCGACGACTGCTTAACGTGTGACGGGAAGCCGCAGTCGAACACCGAGGAGCTCCGCCGTGCCGGACATTCCGAACGCCCCTGACCAGCCGACGAAGCTCCGGCACCTCATCGCGGGGGAGTGGGTGGACGGGGAAGGGGCCGAGGCCCGCAGCCTCGACCCCGCCCACCCGGACCGGGCCGTCGCCGTGTACCGGACAGCCGGTAAGACGCTCCTCGACGACGCGGTGGCCGCCGCACGGACCGCACAGCCGGGCTGGTCCGCGCAGGGCCTGATCCAGCGCGGTCTGGTCCTGCGCCGGGCGGCCGGGCTGCTCGCGGACCGGGCCGAGGAGATCGCGCTGCTGATGACGCGGGAGGAGGGCAAGACCCTCCCGGAGTCCCGTGCCGAGGTCGGCGCATCGGTGGAGACCCTGCACTACCACGCCTCCCGGGCCCGCGCCGCCGACGGAGCCACCTATCCGTCCGGCCACCCCGACGAGGTCATCCGTACGCTCAGGCGCCCGCTCGGGACCGTCGCGGCGATCACTCCGTGGAACTTCCCGCTGCAGATCCCCGCCTGGAAGATCGCCCCCGCCCTGCTGTGGGGCAACGCGGTCATCTGGAAGCCCGCCAGTGACACCGTCGCCGTGGCCGAGGCCTTCGCCCGGGTACTGGCGGACGCGGGCGTACCGGCAGGCGTGCTCAACCTCCTCCTCGCGCCCGGCAGCGTCGGCGCCGCCCTGGTGGAGCGCGAGGAGATCGCGGGGGTGACCTTCACCGGCTCGGTCGAGGTCGGCCGCTCCATCCAGGCCGCCGCGGTACCGCGCGGGGCCAAGGTCCAGATGGAACTCGGCGGGCACAACGCCGCCATCGTGCTGCCCGACGCCGATCCGGCCGTGGCCGCCGCCGACCTGGTGGCCGGCGCGATGGGGAGCACCGGCCAGAAGTGCACCGGGACCCGCCGGATCATCGCCGTGGGAGAGGCGTACGACACCCTCCTGCCGGAACTCAGGCAACGCGTCGAGGCCCTGGTCGTCGGCGACGGACTGGACGACGGTGTGACCATCGGCCCCCTCGTCTCCGCGAGGGCACGTCAGGAGGTCGAAGCCGCGGTCGAGCAGGCCCTGTCGGAGGGCGCCGAGGTACTGGCGCGCGCCGCCGCCGGCCCCGCAGCGGACGGAAGCTGCTACTTCGCCCCCACCCTGCTCGGCGGCCACCCCGGCCTGACGATCTGCCAGGAGGAGGTGTTCGGCCCGGTCACCACCCTGGTGCGCGCGGCCGACCTGGACGAGGCGATCCGGATCGCGAACGGGACCCGCTTCGGCCTCACCGCAGCGGTGTTCACCTGCGACGAACGGGCCGTACGACGCTGTGTCGAAGAGCTCGACGCCGGGCTGGTCAAGGCGAACGCGCCCACCACGGGATCGGAGCTGCACGCGCCGTTCGGCGGACTGAAGGACTCCTCCTTCCCGGCGCCGCGCGAGCAGAACGGCGACAGCGGCGCGGAGTTCTTCACCTGGTCCAAGACGGCGTACCTGCGCACCGGGACCCCCGCGCGGAGCCGGTCGTGACCGGCGGACCGGCTGCGGGTACGGCGGTGCGCCCGACCGGTCGGCCTACCGGGCGTCCGACCGAACTGCTGTGCAGGGCCCAGGAGTTCGCACGCCCGGCGGACCAGGTGCTCGATCCGGAGGACCTGGGGTCCGCCCGTCACACCCGGCACAGTTTCGCCCGCTCCTTCCTCCGCGCCGCCGCCGCACAGCGCTGGACCGTGACCCGCGAGACCTGGGACATCGACGGACAGGGGAGAGGCGAGGCCGTCTACCGGATCGACGCCGACGGCCATGAGCTGAGGTTCGTCGCCTTCTCCACCGTCCTGGCCGACGGGCAGCGTACGGACAGGGTCGTCGCCGAGGCATGGGACATCACCGCCGCCCTGGTCGAGGGCGAATGGAACGAGACCCGCCGCTCCGCACTGCGAAGCCAGGTGCCGGGGCAGGAGACGGGCCGCGCCGACGCGGCGACCCTGGTGTGGACACGGGCCAACCGCAGCAGGCGGTTCTTCGACTACGTGGTGGACCGGCTCGCCGGGGGACAGCAGCCCGACCCGGCCGACCTGGGCGACGCCGCCTACGTCCTGCGCAGCACGGCCTTCTACAGCAACGGCAAGTTCGGACTGGCCGACTTCGGCAGGCTCCGCCCCGGCCACCCGCTGCGGCTGCCCTACCGCTCGCAGATGCTGACCGCCTGGCTGCTGCGCGAGCTCAGCTACGACCTGGTCGAACACTGCGCCGCAGCGAAGAGCCCGAACGCCGCGACGCTGGACGGGGAATGGCGGCGCTTCCTCGGACTCGGCAACGCCACCGGGCTCGGCATGGTCCCCTATGTGATCAACCACCCCCAGGTGCTGGACGCCTGGTGTGCGGTGCGCGAACTGCCCCTCGCGTACGCCCTCCAGCAGACCACGTCACCGCAGGACGCCCGCACGCTCCGGGTCCGCCGGCTGCTGGACCGGGCACGCGAGTACTACCGGGAACGCGACACCCTGGCCACCGCGCCCTATCTGCCCGGCCCCGAACTGGCCGGACAGCTCGACAAGGTGGCCGACCTGCTCGACGGATACCTCACCACCGGCCGCATCCTGGGCAGGCGGACCGACCGCGCCTGGTACGACCTGCACACGGCGGCCGGGGAGATCGGCCTTGAGGCACGCGGAGTCGTCGACTCGCTGCTCGTCGAGGTCCACGACGAACTCGACGCGGACATCGACGCCCTGCTGCACTGCGACCAGACCCTCCAGGTGGCACCCGCGCAGACCTGCGGTGAACTCCGCTCCGATGTACTCGACCGCTATGGCTGGGTGCGCCGTTTCGACTTCGGGGACCCGGTCCAACAGGCGCACTTCTGGTTCTCCTCACAGGACAACGAGGAACCCCGGCGCGGCCGGCGCGGCACCGACCCCGGCGAGGAGGTGGAGCACCCGGTCGACATCGCCCGCGCGGTGACCGCAATGCTCAGCGATCTGGAGAGCGCGGACGAGGGCCGGCCCGTCGCCGAATTCCTGCTCGCACACCCCTGGCACCGCGGCGCGGCGGCCCGGGTCCAGTCGCTGGCGGGCCACCCCTACGCGGAGGTGCGGGCCAACCTGCTCGCGGAGGACTTCCTCCCCCTGCACCTGCAGCGATTCCAGCTGGCCCTGTACGGCATGGACAACTACAGCCCCCAGTCGACGGACTGGCTCCGGGTCACGCTGTTCTCCGGCGCCCCCCGGGCCTCCGACATCGCGGCCGGGACCGAGCACGACTGGTTCTTCGCCCGCAAACCCCGAAAGGACGCACGGTGAGTTCGCTCGCGCATGAGGACCTGGTCGTCGTGGACGGCCTGGAGATCAACAACTGGGACCGGAAGGTGCTCGAAGAGCTCCGTACCGGCGGTGTCACCGGTGTGAACGCCACCTGCGCCGTGTGGGAGGGGCCGAGCGAGACCATGCGCGCGGTCGGCGACTGGTACCAGCTGGCCCGGGACAACGACGACATCGTCGTACTCACCGAGACGGCGGAACAGATACGTGCGGCGAAGGCCGCCGGCCGGGTGGCGGTGCTGCTGGGCTTCCAGAACACCTCCCCCTTCGCCGACGACTACCGGCTCGTGGAGGTGTTCCACCGGCTCGGGGTGCGCGTCGCGCAGCTCACGTACAACATCCAGAACCTGGTCGGCGGCGCCTGCTACGACGAGCACGACTCGGGGCTTACGGCCTTCGGCCGCCACATCGTGGACGAGATGAACCGGGTCGGCATGCTCATCGACCTCTCCCACGTGGGCAACCGGACCTCGCGGGACGCCATCGAGGCGTCCGAGGGGCCGGTGGCGATCACCCACTCCAACCCGACCTGGTTCTTCGACCACCCCAGGAACAAGCCCGCCGACGTCATCAAGGCTCTCGCCGACCGGGGCGGGGTGATCGGATGCTGTCTGTACCCCAACGTCCTGGGCGGCGAGCTGACCACCCGTGACCAGTTCTGCTCGATGGTCGCCCGGCTGGTCGACGAGATCGGTCCGGACCATGTGGCGATCGGCAGCGACTGTACGCGTAACTGGTCCCAGGACTTCGTCGCCTGGCTGCGCAACGGGCGCTGGCGGCCCCCGTCGGCCAACCCCGTCGAACCGGAATGGCCCGCGTGGCCGCAGTGGTTCGGCGGCCCCGAGGACTTCCCCGCGGTCACCGACGGGCTGCTCTCCGCCGGTCTGGACGCCACCACCGTCACCAAGGTGATGGGGGAGAACTGGCTCCGCCTCTTCACGGAGGTCTTCGACCCCACGGAGTCACGATGACCGGGCGGCCCACCGGCGCGGACACCGGCACCCGCACGGGCACGTACACCCGCACGGACACGGACACGCACCGTGCCGTCCGGTCGGCCGACGACGGCTTCCGGGTCGCGGTACGGGAGATCCGCGAGGCCGCCTTCCGCGCCCTCGTGGCCGCCGGAGCCTCCAGCGGGGAAGCCGCGACGGCGGCAGAGCTCGTGGTGCTCGGCGAGGTCCTGGACGGGACGGGCGTCCGCGCACTGGCCGAGGAGCTGGACCGTGTCCCGAGGGGCCGGCACCCGGTCGCGTGTTCCGGCGACACCCTTCTCGTACTCCACGATCCGGCCGGGCGCGGCCCCTTGCTCCTCGGCCCTCCGGCAGCGGATCTCGCAGCGGCGCGCTCGCGTCCTGTGCTGCTGCCCGGAGCGTGGACGCCCTCGGTGGAGTGGATCCTCGTCAGCGCGGCGGCCCGTACCTCGGCCCCGCTCCTGGCCACGCGGGTACGGGCGGACGGCTCACCCGGAGCCTGCGTGCTGGCCACCCCCGACGGCACCCTGTACCGGTCGGCGTCCTCGGCCGTCTTCGACGGGCAGCCCGCCGGCCGGGCCGCGGACGCACCCGGTCTCCCCGGCACCGGCCGCGTGGGCGCGGGCACCCTGCTGACCCCCTGGAACCGGCCCGGACAGAGTCCGGACCTGCCACCGGCCCGCACCCCGGCACAGCACCACGAACGCTTCACCACAGCCCTGACGCACGGCCTGCGGGTCGCCCCAGGACCGTGGGAGACCATCCACGGCGCCGCCCGCCGCTACCTGGTTCCCGAACACCCCTGAACCCCCGCCCCCGCAGCACCGCACCGCAGAGGATGACCGACGATGGCGACTCTCGTCCCCCACCCCGACGGCCGGCCCCGGCCCTACTCCGCCGCAGCCGTCCACAACGGCACTGTCTGGGCCTGCGGCCAGGTCCCCGTCACCGCAGACGGCGGCACTCCGCACGACATCGGCGCCCAGGTACGGCTGGCCCTGGACAACCTGGAGACCGTACTGACAGCAGCAGGCGCCGGCCTGGGCACACTGCTCAAGCTGACGGTGTACCTGGCCGACCTCGCCGAGTTCGACCCGTACAACGCCGCCTACCTCGAACGCCTGGCGGACGTTCCGCTGCCGCCCCGCACCACGGTGCAGGTCGCCGCCTTCCGCGGCGCCAAGCGGATCGAGATCGACGCGGTGGCGGCCCTCTTCCCCGGCCCGTAACGGCCGCGGCGTACGGACACACCCCGCATTTCCCCCGCTCCGCAGACCGGGGCGCATCCGGTCACTCACTCCCCGCGCCACGCGGTCCCCCCGCCGCCCTGGCACCTCCAGCTCTCGCCTCGCGCAGAGACGCTTCCCGCGCTTCTGAACCCTTGATGGGACGGACCCGATGGACGTCGACACATCCGCCTCAGCCGGCCACCGCACCGGCTCCTCGCTCGACACCGCTCAGCTCAACAAGTTCCACATCAAGCTCTCGCTGGTCTCCTCCGGAGGACCGTTCCTCGACGGCTACATCCTCGGCATCATCGGCATCGCCATGGTCCAGATACAGGACCAGTGGAAGATGAGCATCCTCTGGTCCGGGCTGATCGGGGCGTCCGCGCTGATCGGCGTCTTCGTCGGCGGCGCGGTGTTCGGAGCGGTGACCGACCGCATAGGCCGCAAGCTGATGTTCATGATCGATCTGATCGCGATCATCGTCTGCTCGATCCTGCAGTTCTTCGTCACCGACGTGATCGAACTCTTTGTGCTCCGGCTGCTCATCGGCATCGCCGTCGGCGCGGACTACCCCATCGCCACTTCCCTCGTGACCGAGTTCGCCCCCAAGGCATGGCGGGCGAAGCTCCTCGGCGGTCTGAACGCCATGTGGTTCGTGGGCGCGACAGTCGCCGCGTTCGTCGGGTACCTCCTGCTGCGCTCGCCGGACGGCTGGAAGTGGATGCTGGCCTCGTCGGCGGTCCCCGCTGCGGTCATCGTCTGCGCGCGGGCGCGTATCCCGGAGTCCCCGCGCTGGCTGCACAGCAAGGGGCGTACCCAGGAGGCGGTCGACGTCCTCCGGGAGACCGTCGCCGAGAATGCCACGCTCGCGGACCTGCCCGAGGAGGAGGGCGCCGTCCCGATGCGCGCCCTGCTGACCGGCGGCTACCTCAGGCGCGTCGTCTTCATCTCGGTGTTCTGGACCTGCACCATCGTCACCCTCTTCGCCATCTACGCCTTCGGGCCCCAGGTCCTCGCCCTGTTCAACCTGGACGGCGGCACCGACGAGGCGAATCTGGGCTATGGCCTGATCAACCTGTTCTTCCTCATCGGCAATGTGGTGGCCCTCCTCCTCGTCGACCGGCTGGGCCGCCGTCCTGTCCTCATCGGAGGGTTCGCGGTCTCCGCACTCGGTCTGCTCTACCTCGCGGTCGAGCCGGACTCCGGCCTGTGGATGGTCGCCATCGCCTTCGCGGTGTACGCGGTCTTCAACGGAGGGCCGTCGATCCTCGAATGGATCTACCCGAACGAACTCTTCCCCACCGAGGTCCGCGCCACCGCGGTCGGGCTGTGTACGGGAATCAGCCGGATCGGCTCCGCGGTCGGCACCTTCGCGACTCCGTGGTCCCTGGCCTCGCTGGGTCTGAGCGCCACGATGTACATCGCGGCGGGTATCGCCCTCGTCGGTGCGCTCGTCAGCTTCTTCATGGCGCCCGAGACCAAGAACACGGACCTGCATGTGACGTCAGCTCTGACCGCCCGGCCCTGACCGCCCGGTCCTGACCCCGCCGCCCCGCCCGCCGGTTCGGTCTCCCCGGAGGGCGGGCCCGGCTACGTCGCCCGCCACCCCGTCCAGCGCGTGACGCCGACCTCCACGACCTCACCGGCCGGTGGCCGCCCCGCGTACTGCCGGGGGTACTTCTCCATGAGCAGCGCCACATGGCGCGCCGCGTCGGCGGACTGGCCGGCGGGCGGCAGTACCCGGGCCTGCCCGTCCGCGCGCGCCCACCACAGCTGGTCCCAGTCCTCCCGGTAGCAGTCGGTGAGCAGACAGACTCCGGGGCTGGTACGGATGTTGGCCAGCCGTTTGAGGCGGGACGAACGCTTCGGTTTGTGGTCGACGGCCATGACCAGCGTCTCGCCCGTCACCGCGAAGACCACCGGCACCAGATGCGGTCGGCCCGCGGCGTCGGTGGTCGCCAGCCGGGCGACCCTCGACGCCGCGAACCGCTCACGCGCCTCCGATGCGGACAGGCGGGGCATCAGCGGAAGCGCGCCGCGACACCGGCGAGCCGGTCGAGCTGTGCCAGGGCGTCGGCCTCCGGATCGGACGGCAGCGAGAAGAGGACCCGCTCCACATCGAGTTCCGCGTATCCCTCGATCGCTTCTGGGGTGTCGGGTACCGCGTACACGGTCACCGGCACATCGCGGCCCGCCGCGGCGCGGACCTCCTCGATCTGGGGCCGCAGTTGCGCGGGCGGAACGCTGTTGGCGAGCCAGGCGTCACCGAGTGCCGCGACCCGGGGGAAGGCACCCCTGCCACCGCCGACGTAGATCGGCGGGTACGGCCGCTGCACCGGCTTCGGCCAGGAGTAGACGGGGTCGAAGTCGACGAACTCGCCGTGGAACTCGGCCTTCTCCCTGGTCCACAGCTCGATGATCGCCCGCAGCCGCTCGTCGACGAGTCGGCCCCGGGTGGCGGCGTCGGTGCCGTGGTTGGCCATCTCCTCACGGTTCCAGCCGACTCCGACACCGAAGACGGCCCGGCCCCCGGAGATCAGGTCGAGCGAAGCGATCCCCTTCGCGGTGTGGATCGGGTCGCGCTGCGGGACCAGGGCGATGCCGGTGCCCACCAGGAGACGTTCGGTGACGGTGGCGACGGCGCTCAGCGCCACGAATGGGTCGAGGGTGCGGTAGTAGATGTCGGGCAGGTCGCCCCCGCCGGGGTACGGCGAGCGGCGGTCCACCGGGATGTGGCTGTGCTCGGCGATGAAGAGCGAGTCGAAGCCGCGCTCCTCAATGGCCCGCCCGAGGGGTGCGGGCCGGATGCTCAGGTCGGTGATGAACGTGGAGATCCCGAACTTCATACGGCTCCTTCGTCGCTGGTTTCCCGCCGGGCCCTGGCTCACCGGTCCGGCCGCGCGCCCGCGGGCGGCCCGTCCCACGGGCCGCCGTCCATTGTCGGCCGGTGAACGACGGCAGAGGCGCGGCGCGCCGGTCCCGGCACACCCCCGACGCGCTTGGCGGCAACCGCTACGGCGGCGGCGCCGTGGACCGGCAACCCGGCGGACCGGTGACACGGGGTCGGTCCGCCGGGGAGGAAGCCGCGTAGCGGGGCGGTCTGCCGGTCAGCGGCCGATGCCTCCGCCCCGTACTTCATCGGGAGCCGGAAGGAATCCGCTTCCGATGAAGTACGTCAGATAGGTACGCACCGTCGCATCGGTCAGCTCGTGCCGACGCACCCCCGCCTCCGTCGCGGCACGGTCCGTGGCCACCGAATCGAAGGAGCGCGCAGCACGCCGCATCCCTCCGCCCGCTTCATCGGGCTGCCGTCCGGCTTCGCCCCCGAGGAAGAGCTGCGCCGCGTTGTCGGGCTGACCGGCCACCCGCCTGGTCCACTCGTCCGCCGACACCGGCTCCACCACGTAACCCAGCGAACCGGCCGCTCCGAAGACCTGCGAGAGGGTCGGCGCCTGCGGACTGGTCAGGTGGTAGACACCACCGGCGGACCCGCTCCCGGCAGTCGCCTCCCGGTCGGCACCGCGCCCGGCGATCGCCACGACGGCCGCGCTCACATAGTCAACCGGTACCCAGCCCGTCGTCTCCTCGGGCCCCTCCGGGACCGCCCGCGCCTGGAGGCACCCCTTGATGAACTGCCACAACAGGTCACGCTCCTGGCAGGCCCCGGTCTGCGAGTCGCCGGAAATCCGGGCCGGCCGGTAGACCGTCACCGGAACGCCCCGGTGCCGGGCGAGCTCCACGATCCTCTCCGCCACCCATTTGCTCTGCGCGTACCCGTCAGGCAGTTCCAGCACGGAACCCAGCGGCGTCGACTCCGTAATCCGGTGTCCTCCGGACGACGCATGCCCCGGCGCGTACACCCCCGTGGTCGAGATGTAGTGCATCCCGCTCGACCCCGATTCGGCCACGAGCCGCAGCAGTTCCTCGGTGCCCCCCACATTCGCGTCGCGCAGTTCGCCGTAAGGAGCGGCGAAGTTGACGCGGGCGCCGTTGTGATAGACCGCACCGACCCTGCGCGCCAGGGCCGTACGGTCACGGGCCGACAGGCCGAGACCCGGCGCGGACAGGTCTCCCGGCAGCGCGTGGATCAGAGGAGCGTAGCGCTGCTGCCAGAGCCCGTACCGCTCCAGGTTCGCGCGCAGCCTGTGTGCGCCGTCCGTCGCGTCCGCGCACCGCACCAGGCAGTCCACGGGGCCGTCGGCCGACTCCAGCAGATCGCGCAGCAGAAACGCTCCGAGGAACCCGGATCCGCCTGTCAGCAGCGGCCGTTGCCCGTCCGGCCGCGCCTTGTGGCGGCCGGGTGCCGACGGACGTGAGATGTCGGAAGCCAGCCGCACATCGTCCCGTGGATCCGGATCCGGCCGGCCGGTGTCACGGTCGGCGGCCCCTCCGGCGGTCGCGCCGGGTGGGTCCAGCAGGCGCTGGACACCGTCGACCGTCGGCGCCGCGAAGACATCGCGTATCGACAACCGCACGCCCAGCCGCTCCTCGATGCGCTGGGCCAGCTTCACCGCGAGCAGGGAGTGCCCGCCGAGGCCGAAGAAGTCGTCGTCGATATGGACGTCCGTGACCCCGAGGACGTCGGCGAACACTTCGCAGAGGATCTTCTCCCGCTCGGTACGGGGCGCGCGCCCGGCCGGACGGCCGGCGGACGGATCAGGTGCGGGCAGCGCCCGCCGGTCGACCTTCCCGTTCGGGGTGAGGGGCAGAGCATCGAGCGCCACACATACGGACGGGACCATGTGCGCGGGCAGTACGGCGGCGAGTTCGGACCGCACATCGGCCGCCGTCGCCTCCCGCCGGCTCTTCCCTGCAACGGTGTAGGCGACCAGGCGCCGGTTGCCTGGTTGGTCTTCGCGGAGGATGACGCGGGCGGCGCTGATGCCGGGGAGGTTGGTGAGTGCTGCCTCGATTTCGCCGGGTTCGATGCGGAAGCCGCGGAGTTTGATCTGGTCGTCGGTGCGGGTGAGGTATTCGAGTTCGTTGTGGTGGTTCCAGCGGACGAGGTCGCCGGTGCGGTACATGCGTTGGCCGGTGGTGGTGAAGGGGTCGGCGATGAAGCGTGTTGCTGTGAGGGCGGGTTGGTTGTGGTAGCCGCGGGCGAGTCCGTCGCCCGCCACGTACAGCTCACCGGTCACCCCGGGCGGCACCATCCGCAGCCCGGAGTCGAGTACGTACACCCGGGCGTTGTCCACCGGCACACCGATCGGCACGGTCCGTACCGGTGACTGCGGCCCGTCGGCCTGCTGGAACGCGCTGATGGTCGCACAGACGGTCGTCTCGGTCGGGCCGTAGGCATTGACCACACGCCGGTCCGCGGCCCACTGCCTGACCAGGGCGGGCGTGCACGCTTCACCGGCCAGGACCAGCGTGACATCCCGGGGCACCCCGTCCGCGGGCATCACGGCCAGGGCGGCGGGAGGCAGCGTGAGATGGGTGACGCCACGCTCCGCGAGCAAGCGCGCCAGCGGCGGCCCCGGCGCCAACTCCTCGGGAGTCGCCAGCTCCAGGCAGCCACCGGTCAGCAGCGCCATGCAGAACTCCCAGAAAGCCGCGTCGAAACTGACCGACGCCATCTGCAGCACCCGGCTCCCGGGCCCCAGCCCCAGCCGCTCCACCTGCGTCCGCACCATCGCTTCGACCCCGCTGTGGGTGACGGTGACTCCCTTTGGTTGTCCGGTGGAGCCGGAGGTGTGGATGAGGTAGGCGGGGTGGTGGGGGTGGGGTGTGTGGGTGGGGTTGGTGGTGTGGGGGGTGGTGGGTTG
>NZ_JBHYWP010000053.1:0-5526 GCF_042751845.1 Streptomyces sp. NPDC059398
GCCCTCACGTGTGCTCGCTCCTCCCTCGCGGGCCCGCGGGCTCAGTTCTCCCAGATCTTGAACGCCCGCACCTGGTACGGCGAATGCGGCAGCCAGGTGCCGCCGCCCGGGTAGGTCTCGAACTCGCCGGTCTCGGCGCACTCGGCGGACTGGTACGTGGTGACCGGGCGCCCGGTGCGGTTGGCGACGGACTGGGCGGTCGTCCCCGCGGGGAGCGGCGTGCAGCTCTCGATGCCGGTGCCGGAGAGGTCGTACGTCCGCCGGGCGCCCTTGAAGCCGCCCTTCTCCCAGAGGCAGAGCTCACCGGTCGCGCACTCCCCCATCCGCGGCTGGGACGCGGCCAGCGCGGTCCGCGGGGCGAGTACCTGGGGCGCGGCGAGCGCGGTGGCCGTGACGAGCCCGGCCGTGACGGTGGTACGGAGCAGCGCCCTGCGGACACCGGCGGCGGGCGTACGACCCCTTGTGCGGTCCGGCGCGGTGCTCAGCGCGGTGTTCAGCGTGGCGTCCGGCCCGGTGCTCGGCGTGGCGTCCGGCGTGCTGGGCGTGGTGTTCATGGTGGTCCCCCGTGGTGCGTCGTACGTACGGATCTTCCGGACCGCAGCCTGACCCGTGACCGCGTACCACCGGAAGGGCGCACCGCCCGGATCACCCTGATAGGCGACAGCCCCGCCGGAAGGGTCCGGCGGGGCTGTCGGATGCGCGGAGTTGACGCGGGAGCGCTCAGATGTGAGCAGCACCCGCGGCGGCCTCCGGGTTGTCACCGCGCTTGGTGAGCAGGGCCACGAAGATGGCCACGACCGCCACGCCGGCGGCGACCAGGCAGGCCAGGCCCATGCCGGACATGAAGGTGTCGTGCGCGACATCGGTGATCTTCGCGGCGAGTCCGGCCGGCGCCTGCGGCGGTACCGGGGCCATACCGACCTGGACGGCCTGCGACGCCTGGTCCAGCTGACCGGGCCCGAACGGGGGAAGCTTGGCGTCCGTCCAGTTGCCCGGGAGGGCGCTGTCGACCTTGGAGGCCATGACCGCGCCGAGCACCGCCGTACCGAGGCTGCCGCCGATCTGCATGGCGGCCTGCTGGAGACCGCCCGCGACGCCGGAGAGCTCCATCGGGGCGTTGCCGACGATGACCTCGGTCGCGCCGACCATGACGGGGGCGAGCCCGAGGCCGAGCAGTGCGAACCAGATCGACATGCTGACGCTGCCGGTGTCGGTCTCCAGCGTGGACATGCCGTACATCGCGACCGCGGTGCAGAGCATGCCGCCGGCCAGCGGGATACGCGGGCCGAGCTTGGTGATCACCGCGCCCGCGAGCGGGGAGGCGACGATCATCATGCCGGTGAGCGGCAGCAGATGGAGTCCGGCGTCGACCGGGCTCATGCCGTGCACGTTCTGCAGGTAGAAGGTGACGAAGAAGAGGCCGCCCATGAAGGCGATGGCCATGAGCACCATCAGCACCACGCCCGCGGAGAGCGGCACCGAGCGGAAGAGCGCCATCGGGATGAGCGGCTCCCTGACCTTCGTCTCCCAGAACGCGAAGGCCGCGAAGCAGACCACCGAGACGGCCAGGAACATCCAGACCTTGCCGTCGCCCCAGCCCCAGGCGGGGGCCTTGATGAGCGCCCAGACCAGACAGAACATGGCCGCCGAGAGCAGCAGGATGCCCAGGATGTCGAAGGACTTCGGGGCGTTCTCGGCGCGGTGGTCCTTGAGGATGACCGCGCCCACGACGAGCGCGATCACACCGACCGGCACGTTGATGAAGAAGACCGACTGCCAGCTGACGTGCTGGACGAGCAGGCCGCCGATGATCGGGCCGCCGGCGGTGGAGGCGCCGATGACCATGCCCCAGAGGCCGATGGCCATGTTGAGCTTCTCGGCGGGGAAGGTGGCGCGCAGCAGTCCGAGCGCCGCGGGCATCAGCAGCGCGCCGAACAGGCCCTGGAGGACGCGGAAGGTCACGACCAGGCCGACGCTGTTGGAGAAGCCGATGGCGCCGGAGGCGGCGGCGAAGCCGATTACGCCGATGAGGAACGTCTGACGGTGGCCGAAGCGGTCACCGAGCTTGCCCGCGGTGATCAGCGCCACCGCGAGGGCGAGGAAGTACCCGTTGGTGATCCACTGGATCTGGGCGAAGCTGGCCCCGAGGTCCTTCTGGATGGCCGGGTTGGCGATCGCGACGATCGTGCCGTCGAGCGCGACCATCATCACGCCGATGGCCACGGAGAAGAGTGTCAGCCAAGGGTGGCCGCGGAGCCCCTTGGCCGGTGGTGCCGAGACTTCCTGCGGCGCCGGGTCGACAGTGGTCTGACTAGTCATAAGAATCAGATTAGTGTCAGCCGCTGACAGTTGACAAACCAATTCACAAGTCGGTAGCTGTCACGTAGCTCACAGGTAATCTGAATGGACAAAGCGCCCGAAACGGGAAGCAGTTCGGGACCGCGCGCCGTACCCCCAACCCCACTTTCCCCCACCGGAAGAGGACCAGAACGTGACGATGGAGCAGACGGAGCCGTCGACGCCGGGCGCGCCGACCGGACTGCGGGAGCGCAAGAAACAGCGCACCCGCGAGGCCCTGCTGCGCGTCGCGCTCGAACTCTTCACGACGAAGGGGTACGAGCAGACCACCGTCGACGAGATCGCCGACGCCGTCGAGGTCTCCCAGCGCACCTTCTTCCGGTACTTCGCCAGCAAGGAGGAGGCCGCCTTCGCCGTGCACGACCTGGTGGAGTCCCGCTTCTTCACGGCGCTGGAGGCCCGCCCCCCGCAGGAGAGCCCGTTCGAGGCCATGCGCAACGCGGTGCTCGCCTCCTGGGACAGCATCAGCCTGACCATCGAGGACCTGGTCCCCGTCGATCTGTATCTGCGGGTCTGTCAGGTCATCGAGTCGTCACCGGCCCTGCTCGCGATTCATCTGCGCCGCTCGGCCCAGCTGGAGGACCGCATCGCCCAGCTGATCGCCGCCCGCGAGGGGCTCGACGTGGACACCGATCCGCGGCCCCGGGTGGCCGTCGCGGCGTTCGACGGTGTCATGCGGGCCACCGGCCGGATCTGGGGCAAGGGCGAGGATCTGAGCATCGCGGCCATGCGGGCCGTCGCCCTGGCCCATCTCGACCAGATCGGTCCCGCACTGGCGGAGAACTGGCGTACGACAGACGCACAGAGACTGTAGTCATTCGGATACATTCCCGCCGCGAAACGTGATGTGCCTCACTGACTTCGTAAGCACCCTTCCCCGTCTCCTAGGGTGGCGGGCAGTGACTTCCTTCGACTCCTCCCCCACGCTCACCGTCTGGCGCACCCTGCTCGCGCTCGCGGTGGTGTTCGTCATGCTGGCCACGACCGGCTGGACTGCCGTGCACCACCAGAGAACCGCCGGACCACGCCAAGCCGCGCTGGCCGCCTGGGGCAAGGGCTCCATCGCGGATCACCACCTCCCGTCGGCCAACGCGTCGCCGCATCGGCTGGCACGTTTCTTCGCTTCGCTCACCGCGGGCGACCGGACCCGGCTCGCCGACCGCTACCCGCTGGTGGTCGGCAATCTCAACGGCGCCCCGGTGAGCCTGCGCTACGAGGCCAACCGGCAGGCGCTGAAGGAGGCCGCCGCGCAGGAGCACAAGCGGCTGACCGACCCGACGCTGAACAAGGTCGGCCAGCTGGACGCGCTCCAGACGTACGACCGCTACAACGCGCTGGCGCAGCCCGGCCGGCAGATCCTCGCCTTCGACCCGACCGGCACCGGCCGCGTCGCCGAGGTGATGGGCGATCTGCAGCGGGCCCGGCACATCTCCATCGTGGTGCCCGGTGTCGACACCAATCTGCTGACCTTCCAGAAGTCCCAGAACGCCTACTACACCGCGCCGGTCGGCATGGCGACGTCGCTGTACGGCGCCGAGCGCGCCGCGGACCCCGGGTCGCGCACCGCCGTCATCGCCTGGGCCGACTACACGTCGCCCGTCGGTATCGGTGTCGACGCGGCGATCGGCAGACTCGCCGCCGAGGGGTCGCTCCGGCTGCACGCGCTCGTCGACGCGCTGCCGGGCCGGGCGCCCGTGGCGCTCTTCTGCCACAGCTACGGCTCGGTGCTCTGCGGGGTGGCCGCCCGTAACCTTCCGTCCCGGGTCAGCGACATCGCGGTCGCGGGCAGCCCGGGGATGCGTGTCGAGAACGCCGCGCAACTGGGCACCGACGCCCGGGTGTGGGCGATGCGGGACAGCGACGACTGGATCCAGGACGTCCCGCATCTGGATGTCGGCGGCCTCGGTCACGGCGCCGATCCGGTGTCACCGCAGTTCGGCGCCCGGGTCGTGTCGGCGGGCTCGGCGCAGGGTCATACCGGCTATTTCACGCCGGGTACGGAGAGTCTGCACAACTTCGCGGCGGTCGGCACCGGCGAGTTCGCTTCGGTGACCTGTGCGCACGGCGGGACCGCCTGTCACGGCTGACCACAGCTGATTTTGCGGTGGCCGGTGAGGTTCACGCGCGTAGATGCCCGCACATCAGGTCCGCCGCAGAGGGGCGACGCGCAGGCGCACGCCGCCTACGATGTGGCACATGGGTGATGTACTGGCGGGAATTCAAGCCACCTGGGAGTTCGCGACCGACTCCGTGCTCATCCGCTTCGAACGGGGGATTCGCACGCCGAAGCTCTTCCAGGCGCTGCGCGAGAGGCGTATCCCCCACGAGGCGCTGGGGTCGGTGACGGTGACCGAGGGCAGACGGGGGACGGTGGTGCTCCGTGCGGCGCCCCGCGCGGGCGCCGACCCGCTGATGGAGGCCGCTTCGGGGCAGCTGAAGGAGGGGTGCGATCCGTACCGGCTGGTCCTTCCGGCCGCGCAGCGGACGCTCGCGGAGTACTACGCGGAGGAACTGGCGGCCCGGCTCGTGCCGGAGGCGGCGGAGCCCGCCGAGCGGTTCCTGGTAGCGGCGCCGGAGGCACCGCTCCACTTCAAGGCGTACGACGGCAAGGCGTCCTTCGACGGCTCACGGGTCTCGTTCAGATGGTCCTGGACGGGCGCGTCGTCGGCCAAGTGGAAGAGCGGCGACCAGAGCTTCCCGGTGGACGAGCTGACCGGGGTCGACTGGCGCTCCCCCGAGGTGTACGACGGGTATCTGCGGGTGCTGCGGCAGGGCGGCCCGGACACGGCGCAGGCCGACCAGGATCCGGCAGCGGTCGTCTTCGGGCTCGGTTACGGGCCGGTCCACGAGTCGCTGCCCTTCGCCGCCGCAGTCCTCGGGGCGGCCCGCCACTCCAGGACGGTGCCGGTCCCGGTGCCGGCCATCGCCACCGGCCGGCGCGACCCCGCGGACATCGCCGAGCGGATACGGCACCTGGGCGAGCTGCACTCCTCCGGGCTGGTGACGGACGACGAGTTCAGCGCGAAGAAGGCCGAGCTGCTGGCGGAGCTGTAGCCCGGTCCCGTGGACGGCGGAGGGGGGCCCCCGGGGGGGCGGCCCCGCCCCGCCGCGGGGGTCGGCCCCACCCCGGCGGGGGTGGGGCGGCGGGGCCGGGGGCGCGGCGGCAGC